>NZ_JARCCZ010000008.1:0-98492 GCF_048957775.1 Pseudarthrobacter sp. CC4
CACCACGTATAACGTTCCGTTGACCGTCAGCGGCCTCACCGGTGAGCTGGGCCAACAACTCTCACTGGGCATGGACACCAGCAGCAGTGACGGCCTGGACCTGAACTCCAAGGAGGCCGGCAGCACGAACGCACCCACGCTCATCCTCACGCTGACGAAGTAGGCGGACGCCGGCCGACATGGCCGGCGCCGTCCACCTCAGCAACATCACCGATCGGACACCACTAGACAGGGGACACCATGTACAGGCAGACCAAGCCCAAGACCAAGGCCTTGCACTTCGACATTCACGGCCGCGTCGCGATCCGCGTCGACGCAGAATCACCGGCAGCGCCGCAGCTCAAGAGCATGTTGGCGTGTTTCGCCACAGACACCGAACTGCCGGCCAACATTGTGGTCGATGACCGGCCGGAGCCGATGCCGGATGCTGGCCTACTTGAGCATGAGCTTGCGTACACGGAAAACAGTGTGCGTTTCCAGGCCGAACGACTCCAGATCGTGAGGGATGGGGAGCAGTGGCGCATTCACGGACCGGGCGAGCTGTTGACCTCCGTGGTCCCTGTTCTCGATGCCGCAATGGTCGGCCGCGGAGCTGGCATGATCCACGCCGCAACCATGGCGTACCGGGGTCACGCGATCGCGCTTCCGGCCGCCGGAGGGACCGGAAAGACGAGCACCGCGGCCAAGCTGATGCGGCGCGAGGGTTGGTCGTTCATGGGCGATGACTGGGCCTTTCTCGCCGAGGACGCCACGCTGCTCGGCTACGCGAAGCCGATGTTCATTAAGCCGCACCACCGGAAAATCTACCCGCACCTGTTTGAAGGGGTCCGGAAGCCGCTCGTCCCGCCTCAGCTCTCGAAGAGTGTCGGCCGCCTCACCACGGTGGTGCATCCGTACGTCATCCGTTACCCGCGCCTCGCGGACTTCTCCCGGCGTTGGTCGCCGGAGCACCGCATGGTTGATGCCGGGACCGCGTTTCCCGGCCGGGAAGTGACGACGACGGCTCCGCTTGCGGCGGCCATCTACATCGAGCGCTATGAGGGCTCCCGGTCCAGGATTGTCGAGCGGACAACCGAGTGGATGGTCGACCGCATGATCGGCAACTTCCACATCGAGATGGCAAGCTTCTCGCAGCATGTCGTGACAGGCCTGGCCGCTACATCCGTCGTCCCCTGGCGCGAGCACTTCGCCGCAAAAGGCGTCGTCCTGAACAAAGCGCTCGACGGACGGCCCTGCCACCTGCTGCAGGTGCCCTCCGCGTACACGGCAGACGAAGCGTCTGACGATATCGTCCGGTATCTCGAGGAGCTGCTGCCGTCGGTCCTGGACGAGCAGATCTGAGGGGGTGGGCACAGTGGGTCACAGCCCTTCCGAGGTCACCGCGGTCGTTCCGGCCCGCAACGCGGAGCACATGCTCCCACGCTGCCTGGAGGCCCTGCGTCAGTCCGGCGTAGCGGAGATCATCGTGGTGGACGGATGCTCCACCGATCGTACGGTCGACCTCGCCCTCGCGGCAGGTGCCCGGGTCCTGAGTGATGAAGGCCGCGGTTTGCCGTGGGCGCGAACGCTCGGTGTGCAGAGCAGCAGGACCCCTTGGGTCCTGCTCGTCGACTCTGACGTCGTGTTCGGGCCACACGGAGTCGCCGACCTGCTCTCTGAGCTCGTCGAGGGCGATTACGACGCGCTCCAGGCCGGTTTGGAAAGTGTCGCTGGACCGGGCTACTGGGGGCAGGCGCTGGCACATCACCATCGCACCGGCCGCAGCCGCAACTGGTTCGGGCTCGTAGCGACGATGGTCGACCGAGACCTGATGCTGGGTGTGGGTTTCGACGACTCGTTCAAGTCGGGCGAGGACATCGAGCTCCGTTGGCGGATGCGGCAGTCAGGGCTGCGGACGGCGGTGTCACAGCGGGTAGTCGTCGAACATCGTTTTGCCGCCGACGACTTTGACTTCGCCCTGGACCAGTTCCTGATGGACGGAACGGGACTGGGACGGATGATCCGCAAGCACGGCTGGCGCGGTGCGAGGTTGGCGTTGCTTCCTGCCGCCGCGGCTATCCGGGGCAGCGTCTTGAGCCTCGCCTCCGGCCAGCCCAGGTGGCTGCGCTACTACATCGCTTTCTGCTGGTACAACTATGCGGGCCTGGCGAAAGGTCTGGCGTCATGACCGCTGAACTAGGGACCGCGGTCACGGACCCCTCAACTGTCCGGCACTCCGCCCTGCGCAGTTCGATCGGCCTCATTGTGGGCAAGGCCGCCCAGATTGGCTGGGGTTTTGCCTTCTGGGTCGTGGCCGCACGCGCGACGTCAGACCGTGAGGTCGGGCTCGCCATGGCCGCGGTCGCGGCAGTGATGATCTGCACGCAGCTCGCGGTTCTGGGTGCCGGGTCCGCTGTCATCGTTGCGGTGGGACGAGGGGAGCCGCCCGCGCGGGTGCTGGACGCGGCGTTCGCCATCGTGGGGGCAGCCGGCACCGTGCTGGCCCTCGGCTATCTCGTGCTGCAGTCGGCTGTGGCGCCGGACACGGCGTCGGCATCGGTTCTCTTCTGGTTAACGTTCCTTGCGGCTGCCGTCACCGGCACCCTGGTGATTGTGCTGGACCAAGCGCTGGTGGCGCTGGGACGCGGGGCCAGCGCGACCTTGAGGTATGCGTTGGGCGGCGGGGTTTCCCTCGGCGCTGCAGCGCTCGTGGCCTGGCAGGCGCATGGCGCCTCCGCCGACGTGGTAATGGCCTGCTGGACCCTCGGGAATACAGTGGCGTGCGTCGTCGGTGTGATCCAGCTGCGAAAACTGATTGGCTATCGGCCGCGACCATCCTTGCGTTCGACGCGCGGCCGTCCACTGCTGGCGGTGGGTATTCCGTACCAGCTCCTCACCCTCACCGAGCGCGCCCCCGGGCTGGTGCTGCCGCTCCTGCTGGCCCACACGGTGGCGCCTGAGATCGCTGCCTACTGGTATCCCGCATGGATGATGGCCTGGGCTGCCTACTCCGCTCCGATGCTGATGGGCATCGTCCAGTTTTCCGAAGGTGTCCGCGACCCTCACCGCCTGGTGGCTACAACCTGGGCGAGTCTCCGTTGGTCGCTCGCCATAGGAGGTCTGGCGGCAGTCGTCCTCGTCCTCCTCGCTCACCCGCTGCTCAGTCTGCTGGGGGAGCGGTACGCTGACGCATCCGCTGACGCTCTGCGGTGGTTGGCGGCCGGACTGGTGCCGTACGCGGTGCTGCAGGCCTACAACGCCGTGTGCCGGGCTCTCGGCCGTTACACAGAGCCGATCGTGGTCGGCGTGACGCTCGGGGTGGCCCTCTGCGCGTCAGCGCTGTTGGAGGCCGAAGCGGGCCCCGGCGCCATGGCCCTTGCGTGGCTGGTGGTGCTCTCCATTGGAGCTGTTGCTGCCGGCCTCCGGTTAATCGCCGTTCTCCGGCGTGTCACGAAGGAGTCACGATGACAACCACGATTGATGCGCCCAGCCGCATCCGAGGACGCTGGAAGGCCCGTGACGCGTGGTGCGCACTGGCGGGGGTCGTGTCGCTGGCGCTTGCCGTGTGGGCCGCTTCCACGGTCGCCGTTCCCGTGAACAGCGACCTGGGGCTCGTTGCCGTGCTCCCCTACCCGTTCTGGGCAGGGGTCCTGATTCTGAACGTTGCCTTCGTTGTGGCCCTGCGAGGGGATGCCTCAGGTCCGGCAGGCCGGGCGGTCTTGATGTGGCTGGTGCTGGTGTTGGTGCTCGTGCTCTTCGGGACGGCAGCCTTCGTCACGGACGTACCGCGTGGTGAGGTCGCGTTCCGTCATCTCGGCATTGCCGACGCCCTCTCGCGCAGCCAGGGGATCGACCCCGACATTGACGCCTACTTTAACTGGCCGGGTTTCTTCGCCCTCCTGGCGACAGTACTGAAGGCAACCGGCCTCGACCCGGTAGCCCTTGCCCTGTGGGCGCCGGTGCTCAACGTGGGTCTGTGGCTCGCTGCCCTGGGCGTGCTGATGCGCTACCTTACGCAGGATCCGCGACGGCGCTGGCTCGTGCTCTGGCTCTTCTGCCTCGGCAACTGGCAGGACCAGGACTACCTGTCTCCCCAAGCCTTCGGCTTCTTCCTGTACCTCGTCGTGATCGCACTTGTCGTCGGCCCGCTGGCCGCGCGGCCCCCCAAGTTCCGCGGCTTCCGAGATGTCGACGTGGCGGCGTGGTGGCAAGGGCGGTCCCCGGCTGAGCCCCGGCCAGGGTACCGGGTGAGCGCCCTCGCGGTGGCTCTCGTGCTCATCGCGGTCATCTGCGCGAGCCATCAACTGACGCCTTTCCTATTGCTCATTTCCCTCACCGCTCTCACCCTGAGCGGACATGTCTGGCCCGGCCGGCTGCCCCTGATCACCGCGGTCCTGCTGGCACTCTGGCTCGCCTACCCCGCCAGTGCATACCTCGCCGGGAACCCGCCCCTGGCGGAAGGAGGTGTGCTGGCCGCAATCAATGCCAACGTCGTCGACCGCGTGAGCGGGACCGCCGGGCACGTGCTCGTGGTGCAGGCCAGGGTCGTTCTCACCCTCCTGCTGTGGGCGCTTGCCGCGGCGGGCGCGGTGCGCGACTGGCGCAGGGGGCGGTTCGACATCCGTGTAGTCCTCCTTGCCGTCACCCCCCTGCTGCTCTTCCCCGTGCAGCTGTACGGCGGGGAAATGCTCATCCGCGTCTCGCTTTTCGCTCTGCCCTTCATCGCTTTGCAGGCATGCTCGATCCTGCTTCCCACTGAAGGCAGGACACAGCCCTCACTCCGTGCCGCGGGGGGCCTCGCGCTGACGTTCTGCCTGTTGGGCCTGCTGACAGTGACAGGCCGGTTCGGGAACGCCCAGTTTGACGTCTTCACCGACAACGAGATCGCTGCCGTCGCCGCCGTACAGCGCCTCGCGCCGCCCGGCTCAACGATCATCTCGGCTTCCCCCCCGACGCCGTGGCGCAGCGAGGCCTACCTCGAGCACCCGTATCGGACCATGGACTACATGTGCCGGTCCGACTTGTCTACGGCGGCGTGCGGCCCAGTCGTTTACGACAATGCCCGGAAAAACCCTGCCGGTGCCGTCTTGTTGCTCACCCGCTCGTCGGAAGCGAGTCTTGTGCTTCGGGGCGCCAGCAGCGCCGGCGGCTTCGCCGAGCTGGAGGCGTGGCTAAGCGCGCAGGATGGAGTGGAACTAGTGTTCAGCAATGCAGACGCCCGCGCCTACCGGGTGACGCCATGAGCCGCCCCATCAGCCGCCCCATCAGCCGGCCGACCTTGGTCCTCGGTCTCGCGGCCCTCGCCTTGTCACTGGTGACGCTCGTAGGGCTGCCGACGCCGCTGCAGGTGGTCGCCGCGACAGCCGTCCTTATCCTGCTGCCAGGGCAGGCACTGGTCCGACTCACGTCGGTTACCGACCCTGCCCTTCGCGGGCTGCTTGTTCTGGCTCTCGGCCTCGCCACGCTAACCGCGGTGTCCACCGCGATGTTCTACCTCGCTGTGTGGTCGTGGCAGGCGTGTGTCGTCACGATGGGCGTCATCACCATTGGCGCGTGCATGGCACGCGCACGACAGGAGGTTGTGTCATGATCGATCTGGCGGGACTGCTCGCGATTGCCGCCCTGCTCATCACCATCGCCCTGCTCGTTACCCTTGTCGCGCTTGAGATCCGACGCGCGGGACCGGACGCCGAACGGCCCACGAGGCTCGTCGGCCTGACGATGAGCCGCAGGGTGGTCGGTGTCATGTGGGCGATGTATCTCGTCCTCTTCCTTCCGCGCGTGGTGGGACTGCTCACGTGAACGGTGCGGCGCGGTGGTGGCTCCTCAGCGACCTCCACCTGGGCGTATCGGATGACGACCCCCGCCGCCCAAGCGCAGTGCTTCCCGGTTTCCTGCGCCGCGAGGTCCTTGCGGTAGCCGGTACGCAGCGGCACGTCGCATTCGTGGGTGACACGTTTGAGCTGGTCGGCTTGGCCGAAGACGAGAGCCTTGCCCGGCTCGAGTCGATCCTCGCCCGGCACCTTGACACGTTCCGGGCGCTGGAAGCGTGTGCGGCCCGCGGCGTGCAGCTGCACTTCGTATGCGGCAACCACGACGTCGAGCTGGCCCGGCCGTCGGTCGCCGCCCGCCTGTCAGCGCTACTGTCACCCGGCGAGCCCACACGGGTCCGGGTGCACCCGTGGTTCTTGCACGTGCCCCACGTGCTCGTGGCCGAGCACGGGCACCAGCACCACGCGCTGCACCGGATTCCTGAGGTGCTCCGCTCGGCGGTCAACGGGACCGACGAGTTGAACCTGCCACCGCTCGCCGCCTGGAACGCCCACCCGTCGAACTCGCGCCTGAGCCGGGCCGGGGCCGTTGCCCGGTCCTGCCTGGCGTCCGAACTGGCGGAACGTCGCATCCGGGAGCCCGCGTACGACGAAATGTTGCAGTCCGAGTCATTCCGCCTTGCGCTCGACGAGGCGGCCGTTCGGGACCTGGCACGCCTGTCCCGGTTCCGGACGGTGTCGGCGCTCCCGCGCGCCGCTACTCGCATGGTGCTCGCGGCAGCCGGGCGCAGGACCGCAGGCGAGGAGCCTCCTGCAGCAGCGGGTCGGGTCGCGCGCACCCTCGAAGAGCATGGTTCCGGGGTGGCCTGGTACGTATCGGGCCACACCCACCGTGCCCTCGAAGCGGAGCTGGAGGCGTGCACAACCCGGTACGTCAACACAGGCACGTGGTGTTCGGACGTCCGCGGTCGCGGACCTGACCGGCGGGATCGTCAGGCGTTCCCCTACGCAGTGATAGACGTCGCCCGCGACGGCTCCACGAACGGCGGCTTGCGGTATTGGCGTCCGGACGGCGGTTCAGCCGTACCGGTGTCAGAGTACTGACCGGGCGGGGTGCACACCCACGTGGCGAGGTCCCGGCCCACCTACACTGGCGTTGAATCAGCCCCCGCTTCGTGACCCGCTGTCAGTCTGCATTCCGCCGGAAACAGCCCGGAATTCCCATGTATAAGAGCCGTCAGCCTTGAGGCTCATTCTTAGGTGACCCCATGTGTCGCTAAACCTCTTCTGCACATAAGAGGGGCTGCCGGTGAATTCCCGGAGGCCGATTCCACCAGTGGACACCTGGAATTGCTGCATCCCGTCCGCAACGCACTGGTCCGCGTTGTTCAGGGGGCACGTTCGCTCATAATTGTGTTGGCTGCCCGAAAGCAGTATCCGGACCCGGTTTGTCCAGAACACATCAATCCACGGTTTGGCCTCAGCGAAGCGGTCATGGCTGGATGTGTCAGAAGTGAAGTAGGGGTCATGGTAAACGACGGCCAGATGCTTGCCGGCCGCCCTGGCTGCCTTGAGGTCGGCATCCATTTCACGCGTCATGGCCCGCGCGCGCGTCGCGTCATACCGCCAGGTGGCGGTAGGGGCTACCAGGAAATGCCAGTTGCCCTTATCGAATGAGTACCATTCGAGGGCGTCCACGAATCGGCCAAGGTGGCTGTTGGTTGCGCTTTTCGTGGCGGACACGCACTCACCGTTCATATACTTGTCCAGCTCATCGTTCGTGCCGGGCTTGACGTCGTGGTTCGGTCCAGCCGCCCAGTATGTTTTGGACTTGGCCGGTCCCCACAGCTGGTCATAAGCGCCGAGCGCGGAGCACACTGACTTGTCGTACTGAAAGTCACCCAAAGCGATGAAGTTGTCCAGCGTGCCGTCGTTCAGGCCGGCGACAATGGACGCGGCGTTCCTGCCACTGGGCGACGCCGCGGACGTGTTCCCTTCCGGGTTGATGTCCCCTGCTGCGGCGAAATCGAAAGCGTCAGTGGACGCTTGCCGGGTGGTCCCTCCGCCGTCGGTTGTGGCCGGGGTGGTTGCTGCGTCGTCCGCTGGCACAGTCACCGTTGCTGTCGGGGGCGGAGGTGGAGGTGGAGGGGCCGAGCAGCCGCCCAGGAAGATTGCCGCTGCGCCAAGGGCGACCAAATGTTTACCCATACGTCAGATGATAGGGGCTTCCCCGCCGTGGGAGTTTTCCACATCGCCGCACCAGCGCTTTCCGGGCCGTTGCCGGCCGCCTAGCCTTGGGTCAGGAGCAAATCGCCTATCCGGGCCACATGCACTAAGATGGTGAAGTCTGTGCTGCGCCCTGCCTCCCTTCTGGCGGGGCATCGCACGGAATCGCAAATGAACCTCCTGTTACGGAAATGCCGTAACCGCTTAGCCCAAAGGAGGTGGGTTCACATATGCGTCCTTACGAATTGATGGTAATCATCGACCCCGAGGTCGAAGAGCGTACCGTTGAGCCGTCGCTTCAGAAGTTCCTGAACGTCATCACCAACGATGGTGGAACCATCGAGAAGGTTGACATTTGGGGCCGACGCCGCCTGGCTTACGAAATCAAGAAAAAGTCCGAAGGAATCTACGCCGTGGTGAACTTCACCGCCAAGCCGGAAACCGCCAAGGAACTTGACCGCCAGTTGTCTCTTAACGAGACCATCATGCGCACCAAGATCACCCGCCCCGAAGAGCAGAAGGTTGTTGCTGAGTAATTTCAGCACTGATCTTCATTCTTCACCCGCAGGAACGCACTCTTCACAGGATCGAACAAGGAGGCAGTAGATGGCAGGCGAAACCACCATTACGGTCATCGGTAATCTCACCAATGACCCGGAATTGCGGTTCACACCGTCAGGTTCGGCAGTAGCGAACTTCACCATCGCTTCCACCCCGCGTACCTTTGACCGCCAGTCCAACGAGTGGAAGGACGGGGAAACCCTGTTCCTCCGCGCGGCTGTCTGGCGTGAAGCAGCCGAGAACGTCGCCGAGTCCCTTACCAAGGGCATGCGCGTGATCGTTACCGGCCGCCTGAAGAGCCGTTCCTACGAAACCAAAGAAGGCGAAAAGCGCACCGTTATCGAGCTTGAGGTCGATGAAATCGGCCCCAGCCTGCGCTATGCCAATGCCAAGGTCAACCGCACCCAGCGCTCCGGCGCGGGTGGCCAGGGCGGCTTCGGCGGCGGCAACAGCGGCGGTGGCTTCGGAGGCGGCAACTCTGGTGGAAACCAGGGCGGCAACTCCGGTGGAGGCTGGGGCGGCGGCAACCAGCAGGCTGCGCAGGACGATCCCTGGGCTACGCCCGGCGTGTCCAGTGCAGGTGGCTGGGGCAACGGCCCCGATTCCGAACCTCCCTTCTAACACACCCCATTAAGGTCCGACGCCGGGCCCGCCACAGTGCCAAAGCGCACCAAGGCGGCTGCCGCCGTCGGACCACCACCATCCCGTGGATCAACATCCACGGGCTCCCTAGAATAGGAGCTCCACGATGGCTAAGGCTGAACTCCGTAAGCCCAAACCAAAGTCCAACCCCTTGAAGGCCGCTGACATCACTGTCATCGACTACAAGGACGTAGCATTGCTGCGCAAGTTCATCTCCGACCGCGGAAAGATCCGCGCCCGTCGCGTCACTGGCGTTACGGTGCAGGAACAGCGCAAGATCGCCCAGGCAATCAAGAACGCCCGCGAAGTTGCTCTGCTGCCTTACTCCGGCGCTGGCCGCGGCTAAGGAAGGGATTAACTAACATGGCAAAGCTCATTCTGACCCACGAAGTAACCGGACTCGGTGCTGCTGGCGACGTTGTCGAGGTCAAGGACGGTTACGCCCGTAACTACCTGCTGCCCCGCAACTTCGCCCTGACCTGGTCGAAGGGCGGCGAAAAGCAGGTTGAGTCCATCAAGGCTGCCCGCGCTGCCCGCGAGCACGCTTCCCTGGAAGACGCTCAGAAGCAGGCTGCTGCACTGCAGTCCAAGCCGGTCAAGCTCGTCGTCAAGGCTGGCGAAACCGGACGCCTGTTCGGCACCGTCAAGCAGGGCGACGTCGCTGACGCTGTTGAGGCCGCTGGCCTTGGCCGCATCGACAAGCGCAAGGTTGAACTGCCGGTCCACATCAAGTCGGTTGGTTCGTACCAGGCCAACGTCCGTCTGCACGAGGATGTTGCCGCTGTCATCGAACTCGATGTAGTGGCAGGCAAGTAGTCATAACGACTCAACAGTCCTGACTGTACAAAGACCCCCGTCGCCGGATCCCGGCAGCGGGGGTCTCTTGTCTTTGGACCGTGGACGGGCCAACCGGGTCAGACGCCCCAGTGAGCCAGGATTGCTTCGCAGAAGTCGTCGTTCGTACCCGTAGAACCGAAGATCAGCTCGTCGCTGATCACGTTGCCCGACGCCTGGTCGATGGTGAGGAGCCTGCGGACCTGGCCGTCGCCCTTGGCGAGGATCTTGCCGTCACTTCCAATCAGCCGATTCTCTCCGGTGAGCAGCACGGTGATGCTGAGCGTCCCGTCCCCGTTGTCGACGATCTTGAGGTCTTTGGCCAGCGTGTTCGGCTGGATGTCGGTCACGGTCATCCCGTTGTACGTGAATGTCTGGACGATCCTGAGCTTCTCCTGAACCCACAGCAGGCTATCCTCGCCGCGGGTCATGGTTGAGCCCGAACCGGTCCGGTCATAGGTGAATGCGACCTGCAGCCCCGAACCGCAGAAGTCGTCGTTTAGTCCGCTGGTCGAAAAATCGAGGCTGTAGCGTTCCACGAGCTCCGCGTTGGCGGGGGCAGCTCCGGTGACGGCGAGGCCGCCGAGGAGGAGCGCGGTGACGAATGGGCTGAGTTTACTGAGCATGGTGGTGACTTTCGATCGGGCAGACCCTGCGCAAGCATACAGAAGGTGTCGCATCGGACCGCCAGGCACCGGCTGCGACGACGACCCAGCCTGCCGCGATTCTACTCCCCGGCGGGACAAGGGAATAACCTGGCACGTTCCCCGGTTTGCCTGTATGGATGTAAACATGCAAATGCATGTAACTTGTATACGAACTACCGAGCAACAGGAGACCGTCATGGAAACCCGCCGTATCACAGTCCTTTCCGCCGGCTTGGGCGTGCCGTCGTCGAGCCGCCTGCTTGCCGACCAGCTGGCAGCGTCGGCTGAACGTCAGTTGGGCGCGGCCGGCTATGACGTGACCGTGGACGTCGTCGAACTCCGGGACCTTGCCGTGGACATCGCCAACAACTTCGTCACCGGCTACGCTGCTCCGCGCCTCGCAGAGGTCATCGCAGGGGTGGAAGCCGCCGACGGGATCATCGCCGTGACGCCTGTGTTCAGCGCGTCCTACAGTGGCCTGTTCAAATCCTTCATCGACGTCCTCGACCCCAAGTCCTTGGACGGCAAGGCCGTCCTGCTCGGCGCCACCGGCGGCACCGAGCGCCACCAGATGGTCCTGGACTACGCGCTCCGCCCGCTCTTCAGCTACCTGCGCGCCAGAATTGCGCCCACGGGCGTCTTCGCCGGCCCGCAGGACTGGGGAACCGCGGACGACGACGGGTCCTCCCTTGCCGCCCGCATCGACCGCGCTGCCGGCGAATTTACCCGCCTGATGGAGGGGTCCCAGCCGGGCCGGAAGCATGTTCCCATGGAGTCACTGCCATTCGAGCAGCTGCTGGCGGGCATCTCCGGAAACGCCTGAAGTTCCCCGCCGCGAGCGAAGCCAACTTCCAGTAGGCCCTTTCACGAGTCCAGCCGGGCTTAGTCGTCCAGCAGTTCGATGAACTCCCTGGCCTGCTTCATGGAGATATCGGAATGGCGGGTAAGGGCGGTGGCAGCCGCCTCGGTGTCCCCATTGCGGGCCAGGGTGCGGATGCGGCCGTAGATCTCGTCGTTGAGCATATTGCTGCTGACCTCGCGGGTTACGTCGCCTTTACTCGCAATGGCCCGGTAGCGGTAAGGGAACCGCTGCGGCTCATCGTCCTCGTCGTCCTCAGTGGCCGGCGGCACTGCCTCGGGGCCCCGGTAGGGCTGGGGGTGGGCGGCCAGCGCACCGACGGCATCGCGTGACGCGCGCAGCCCATCCCCGGTGACCTCGTAGTAGAGCTTGATGGCGGCCATGGCCTGGCCTTGGGCAATCAGGGCATATAGCCGCCGGTGTTGGTCCTCGGAGAGTTTCGTGGCCGCCTGGCGGGCGAGCTCGGCGGAACTGACGGGCGGCGACGTGGATGCCGCACCGGCGGAAGCCTTTCGCCTGCTGATGGCGCGGGCAGCCAGGGAGACTCCGGCAGCCACGGCCAGGAGGATAAGGACAGGGATCACGAGCGATTCCATTTTCATTGCCGTTCTGTGTACTTCCTGGTGGCAGCCAGATCTGAGTGCATCGCCTGGGCGTTCTGGCTTGGCCGCGTAATGGCCTCGAGGCGGGCCCGCGCGGCGGTGGCCGCCTGGACCTGCGCGGCATAGTGCCGGGCTGAACGTTCGGCGAGGTCCCGCTGGTACTTCTCGGCGTCGGAGACGCCTGAATCGCGTGGGCTGAGGGCCGTGGCAAGCCCCCAAATAAGCGCCGCCAAGACGATCGCCGGCAGCAGAACCAGCAGTAGTTCGCCCATACATAGAGCTTATGCCAGTTCCTGTTTATCCACAGCAATATTCACTGTTGTGCATATGGGGCGGCCTGCCCGACGCCAGACATCCGCAGCGGCATATGACGAAGGCCACGGGTTCGCAGATGAACTGGGTCACTGCCCGCCGCGCGGCGACCTATGGCCACTGGCGGCCATATGGGCTGTGGATGAAATTCCCGGGAAGAAATATTTACTCCACATGCTGGTGCTAATGTTTCCGCAGGTCAAGCGCATATCACCCGGTAAAGTTTTTTGCTGTCCACAACCTTTCCCACAGGCTGTGCACAAGCTATGCCCCTTAGTGCACAGGTTGTCCACAGGGCTCGGGCACCGCTGGCTTTGCAGCTGGAGCGGAGGGGGCTAGCGTAGCGGGGTACCTGTTCTTCAGGGTCCTGCTGGTTCCGCTTTGCTGCTGAAGGCAGCCTGTGGAGCCGCCGGATCCGGAAGAAATCGCCCGCTGTGGAAAACCTGTGGATAGTGGGGATAACTCGCGCCATGCCGTCTCCGGAGGGCGTGGCCCCGCGTTGTCACACCCTGCTGGTAGACCTGAACAGGTAGCGGTGCGCGGTCTTCGGGCAACGCCACACCAGGATGGATCACCGCCGGGACCTCAGGTCCCGGCTCACATGGAGGACGGCAATTTTGTCAATCGCGCATCTTGACCCGGTCGAAACAACCCGCGGATCAGACGCGAGCCGAAAGCCACCGCAGGACATCCCTGCCGAGCAATCCGTCCTGGGCGGCATGATGCTGTCCAAGGATGCCATTGCCGACGTGGTGGAAATTCTCCGGGGACAGGACTTTTACCGCCCCGCCCACGAAACCATCTACGAAGCCATTATCGACCTCTACGGCCGCGGCGAACCGGCGGACGCTGTTACCGTCTCGGACGAACTGACCAAGCGTGCCGAGATCAACCGGATCGGCGGCCCCGCCTACCTGCATGAGTTGATCCAGACCGTCCCCACGGCGGCCAACGCCGGCTACTACGCCGAAATCGTTGCTGAGCGCGCCGTCCTCCGGCGCCTGGTCAATGCCGGAACCAAGATCGTCCAGCTGGGCTACGGCTCGGACGGTGAGGTGGAGGACCTGGTCAACCAGGCCCAGGCCGAGGTTTACGCCGTGGCCGAGCGGCGCACTGCCGAGGATTACGTTGTCCTCAAGGACGTCATGGAGTCCACAGTGGACGAGATCGAGGCCTCCGGGCACCGCGGCGAGGGAATGACCGGCGTCCCCACGGGGTTCTACGAGCTGGATGAGCTCACCCACGGACTGCACCCGGGCCAGATGATCGTCATCGCCGCCCGCCCGGCTGTGGGTAAGTCCACTTTCGCACTGGATTTTGCCCGCTCCGCTGCCATCAAGAACAACCTCTCCACGGTGATGTTCTCCCTCGAAATGGGCCGGAACGAAATCGCCATGCGCCTCCTCTCCGCGGAGGCAACCATCGGACTGCAGGATCTCCGCAAGGGAACCATCAAGGACGAGCAATGGTCCAAGATCGCCACCACCATGGGCCGGATGAACGACGCCCCGCTGTTCATTGACGACAGCCCCAACATGTCCCTGATGGAGATCCGGGCAAAATGCCGGCGCCTGAAGCAGCAGCATGACCTCAAGCTGGTGATCCTCGACTACCTGCAGCTCATGAGCTCCGGCAAGAAGGTGGAGTCCCGCCAGCAGGAAGTATCCGAGTTTTCGCGCGCGCTGAAGCTCCTGGCCAAGGAACTGCAGGTCCCGGTCATCGCACTGTCCCAGCTGAACCGTGGCTCTGAGCAGCGCCAGGACAAGCGGCCCATGGTTTCGGACCTCCGTGAATCCGGATCCATCGAGCAGGACGCGGACATGGTGATCCTGCTCCACCGCGAGGATGTCTATGACAAGGAGTCGCCGCGCGCCGGCGAAGCCGACATCCTGGTTGCGAAGCACCGTAACGGTCCCACGAAGGACATCGTGGTGGCCTTCCAGGGCCATTACTCCCGGTTTGCCAACATGGCGGCCGACGCCGGCGGCGGGGGCTTCTAGGAGCCACGCGCCGGCGGGTGGGGGCGCTTAGCCCTGCGCCAGCAGGTGGTTCGGCAGGCGGTTGCCCGGGGCGGTGCCCCGGATCTCGAGTAGCTCCCGGGCGTGGGCGTGCAGCCGCTTGTCCTCCTCGCTGACCGGCACCCAGGCAGGGATAGGCACCGAGTTGCCTTCGGCGTCGCGCGCCACCATCACCGTCAGGCAATAGGTGGTGAGGTTCATGTCGCGGCTCCTGGGATCGCCGGAGCGGACGTGGACTGCGATGTGCATGCCCTTCGTCCCCGTGTACACCAGGCGGGCTTCCACCTCCACAACGTGGCCAATCAGCAACGGGCGGTAGAACCGGACGCCGCCGGAGAATACGGCCACTGTGTTCATGCCGCAGTACCGGGAGGCGCAGACGTAGGCTGCTTCGTCGATCCACTTCATGACGATCCCGCCGTGCACTTTTCCGCCCCAGTTCACGTCCGTGGGCGCAGCCATGAAGCGGAGCGTCACCCGTTCGGCCGTGCCCGCATCAGTATATTCCTGGCGGTTCATGGCTTCGACAATCTGTTCCCGCACCTTGATCCGGGCCAGGGCGTGGTCCCGCTGCTCGATTTCCGCCGGGGTGACGGGTTCGTACTGCTGCACCGGGATGGGTTTCCCGTCTTCCCCGACGGCCACGAAAATCACCATGCACTGGCTTCGCATAGTGGCCGGACCGCCCTTGGGATCCCCGGAGGAAACCACGGTGCGGATGTGCATCGAGGACCGCCCGGTGTAGACGATGGTGGCTTCCACCTCCACCATGTCCCCGCTGTTGACCGGATCGGCGAAATGGATGTTTCCCACATAGGCAGTCACGCAGTAGGACTTCGCCCACCCCACCGCCGCGGCATACGCGGCCTTGTCCACCCACTCCAGGACCGTCCCGGCATCCACCGAGCCGCTGTGTCCCACGTCCATCGGGGCGGCGAGGAAGCGGAGGGTCACGGAGTTGGAGGCAGGGGTGTCGGTCATGGTGCGATCATACTGACGCCATTGGGTTAACCAGCAGTCAGGCCTGTTTCGGGTGATGAAAAGGCCGACGGCGGGTGCGCACCGGAGTGGGCACCCGCCGTCGAGCGGTTCCCGGCCATGGCCGGAGGTTCGGCTTAGGCGAGGACAGACAACTTGGAGTTGCTGCGGCCAAAGAGGGCCCGGTCCACTGAGAGGCGTCCGGCGCCGGTGAGGGCCAGGGCGAAGGCTGCGGCCGCGAGGAGCAGCACCAGCTCGTACCCGCCGTTGGCGGCAAAAACTCCGGCGGAGGCGTGGACCAGGACCAGGGCCCCCAGCATGTCCAGGACCAGGAGGGCTGCAACCACGCGGGTGAGGATGCCCAGGATCAGGGCGATGCCGCCGGCGAACTCCAGGACGGCGATTGCGGGGGCTGCGATTTCCGCTGCCGGAACGCCCATCTTGGCGAACGACGCCTGGGTGCCGGCGATGGTCCATTCGTTGAACTTCTGCCAGCCGTGGGCGGCGAAGAGGAAGCCCAGGATGATGCGGAGGGCAGTAACGGCGGTGGTGGTAAGTCGTGACTGGTTCATGCATTCCAGTCTTCCGGCCCGATGGTTGAAGTGTCAACTAAATCGTCACAATGTGTTCCTTGTCATGCGCACAGGCCCGATCGCGGCCGGCGGATTAGGCTGGCATCGTGCCCCGCTTACCTGCCCCCACCACTGCTGCGCCATCCAGGGGGCAGCGCCGGGAGATCCTCCGGCTTGCCGTCCCCGCTTTTGGTGCGCTTGTGGCCGAGCCGCTGTTCCTGCTCGCCGACTCGGCGATTGTGGGCCACTTGGGCGTGGCCCAGCTGGCCGGCGTCGGACTCGCCTCGGCGGTGCTGCACACCGCCGTCGGCCTGATGGTCTTCCTGGCCTACTCCACTACCCCTGCCGTGGCCCGCGCCATCGGCGACGGCCAGCCGGGCAAGGCCTTGGCAGCCGGCCGCGACGGCGTCTGGCTGGCACTGCTGCTGGGCCTCGTCCTGGCCGTGGCCGGGTTCCTGGCCGCGGACCCGCTGATCGGCCTTCTGGGGGCGGAAGGCGAGGTGCGGGGATTCGCCGTCGATTACCTCCGCTGGTCCATGCCCGGGCTGGTGGCCATGCTCCTGATTTTCGCCGGCACAGGCCTCCTACGCGGCCTTCAGGACACCCGGACCCCGCTGGTGGTGGCCACGGCGGGCTTTGGCCTCAACATCGTCCTGAACCTGTGGCTGGTCTACGGGCTGGGCTGGTCGGTGACCGGCTCCGCGGTGGGAACCAGCGTGGCCCAGTGGGCGATGGCGGGCGTTTACCTGGTCATCGTCAGGGGGAACGCAGTGAGCAGCGGGGTGAGCCTGCTGCCAAGCTGGCGGGGGATCCGCAGTATGACGCGGGTGGGGTCCTGGCTCATGCTGCGCACACTGAGCCTCCGGATCGCGATCCTGGCCACAGTGCTGGTGGTCACCGCGCAAGGGGCGGTCAACCTGGCAGCCCACCAGCTGGCAATGACGATTTTTTCCTTCCTGGCCTTCGCCCTGGATGCCCTGGCGATCGCCGCCCAGGCCCTGATCGGCAAGGAGCTGGGCGCATCGAATGCCGCCAAGGCGCGCCTCCTGACCCGCACCATGATCCGCTGGGGCCTGGGCTTTGGCGTGGCGACGGGCGTGCTCCTGGCACTGGCGGCCCCCTGGGCGGGTGCCCTTTTCACGTCCGATCCCGAGGTGCAGTCGGTTCTGGCCACTGCCCTCTGGGTCGTCGCGGCGGGCCAGCCCATAGCCGGCTATGTGTTTGTGCTGGACGGCGTGCTGATCGGCGCCGGGGACGCAAAGTACCTTGCCTTGGCCGGGGTCCTGAATCTTGCCGTCTATGTGCCGCTGTTGATTGCCGTGGCGCTGCCCGGCCTATCGGGTGCCGCAGGCCTTGGCTGGCTGTGGGCCGCCTTTGCCCTCGGCTACATGGCTGCGCGCGCCCTGACCCTGGGCCTGCGTGCCCGGTCCGACCGTTGGATGGTGCTCGGTTCGGGGTAGGGGCAGCGGGAACAGGCGCCGAAGTTCTGCCAGCGCACCGCCGCCACTAAACTGGACCGGTGACGCAACCAAGGACACCCGCAGGCACCGCCCCCGGAACCGCCCCCCGGCCAGACCTCTGGCAGCCGGTCCTGCTGCGCTCGGCGGCAGCGCTGGTGTTCGGCGCAGTCACCATCTTCTGGGCCGCGCCCTCCGTGGAGGTCATGGGCTGGGCCGGCGGGCTGTATCTCCTGGCCACCGGCGCGCTCCTCCTCCGGGGTATCCAGGCTGCAGGCTTCCAGCGGGATGGCGCTCCGGGCAAGATGCTCTCGGCGGCAGGCGCAGTGCTGGCCGGCGCGGGACTTTCCCTGGTCCTGCTGCACGGGGACCTGCTGTTTGGCGTGGTGGCCGCAACGGGCCTTGGTGTGGCGGGAGCGCTTGAACTGCTCTGCGGGTTGATGTTGCGCGGCCGCCACGTGCTCTCCCGGGACTGGATCACCTCCGGAGCCATAGGCCTTGGAACCGCAGCCCTGCTGCCGTTCTTCATCGGCCTGGGTGCCCACGCTTTGCTGGGGGTGGCTGGCGGAGGAGCAATTATTTCCGGCGTGCTGTGGGTACTTTCGGGCCTGACGCTTCGGCACGATGCCGGCCACGCCGCCGGAAAGCCGTAAACTAGGAAAGCGCGGTTCTACTCCTTGTAGAAAATTGGCCGGGCAAACCACCGCAATACTTGATCCAGGCCGGCCGGCGTGCCGCCTGCAGGGAGGAATCACCGTGGCAGACCAGCATCCAGGAAAACCGCGCAGGCTGCGGACCTCGGTGAAGGGGCCCCTGATGTTCTCCGCGTTCTGGGCTGTGGTCGCCTTCCTTGCCGTTGTCGTTTTTGCTTCGGGCGGCAGTGCGCGGACTCCCCGCTTCGACCTGGCCTTCACCGCGGCCGGCATCGCCTTCATTGTCACCCTGGTGGTCGCCGCAATGCTCTCCATGAGCTACAAGGAAAATGCCGAGCATCTGGGTAAAGGGTCCGGCGTGAACCTCAGCTCGGCCCGGAAACCCTCCCACGGCTTTGGCGCCCCGGGCCCCCAGGAGCCACCCGCCTCCGCCGACAGCCCTGATCACCCGGACACGCCGGGCGGCCACTAGCCCGAGGCCGCCTGCCGGGCACGGTAGGCGGCGACATGTGCGCGGTTGGCGCAATTGCCGGTGTCGCAGTAGCGCTTCGACCGGTTCCGGCTCAGGTCCAGCACCGCCGCATCGCAATCCTCTGCGTCGCAGGTGCGCATTCGGTCCATCTCCTTGCCGCGGATGACATCCGCCAGCGCCATCGCGGCCTCCGTGCTCATCCGGTCCACCAGCGGGGCGTCCGGTGTGGTGGCATGCAGGTGCCAGTCCCAGTCGTCGTGCTTGACCAGCTGGGGGAGCGCGCGCGCCTCGCGCAGGAGGCGGTTCACCGTGCGGACAGCCGCATCTTCATCCGCTGTCCAAAGCTCTGCGAGCTGCCGGCGCAACTGCCGGACGCTTTCCAGTTCCTGCTGATCCCTGGTGCGGGAGCCGGTGAAACCCTCAGCCGCCAGGAAACGGTCCAGGTCCGCCTGCGTGGCAAGGCCTTCGGCCCCATTTGCCGCTGAATTGACCAGATTCACCACCGTCCGCAGCGCCACCTCGGTGTCAGGGGCAAAGACCATCTTGACTCCTTACAGTGCCGTCCCGTACTGTCATGACCATAATCCCACTTTACTCCTGACAGGAGGTGCTCAATGTCCGTTGCGAGCAACCGCGCGCCCGGCCGCCTGTCCGCAGGCAAGCTGAACTTCCTCGCCTCCGGCCTGGGCATAGCCCTGTTCTCCTCCGCCGTCTTCGGCCTCTCCGGGTCCTTCGCCAAGGCGCTCCTGGAGACCGGTTGGTCCCCGGGAGCCGCCGTCACTGCCCGGCTCACGGGTGCCGCCGTGATTCTCGCCGTGCCCGCGGTTCCAGCCCTGCGGGGACGCTGGCACCAGCTGCGGAACAACTGGGTGACCATCCTCCTCTTCGGGCTGATCGGCGTGGCGGCCTGCCAGCTCTTCTACTTCAACGCTGTGGCCAGGCTCTCCGTGGGCGTGGCGCTCCTGCTTGAATACCTGGCTCCGGTCATCATCGTGCTGTGGCTGTGGGCTGCCAGCCGCAGGCGGCCGCGTGCCCTGACGTTCGGCGGTACCCTGCTTTCCCTTGCCGGCCTGGTTCTCGTGCTGGACCTCACAGGCGCCGTGAAGATCGACGTCATTGGTGTCCTCTGGGGAATTGCGGCCGCCGTCTGCCTTGCCATGTACTTCTTCATTACGGCCAAGGAGAACGACTCCCTGCCGCCCATCGTCCTGGCCTCCGGCGGGCTGCTGGTGGGTGCGGCCGCTATGTGGCTCTCCGCCGCCACCGGCCTGCTGCCGATGGCCTTCAGCGCAGCCGATACCAGGCTCGGCCCCTGGACCACCCCGTGGTGGGTCCCGCTGGCGGGCCTCGTGGTCCTGGCGACGGTCCTGGCGTACGTGTCCGGGATCATGGCCGCCCGGGCGCTCGGATCGAAGGTGGCCTCTTTCGTGTCGCTGACAGAGGTACTCTTCGCCGTCATCTGGGCCTGGCTGCTGCTTGGTGAGCTTCCGGGCGCCATCCAGCTCGTCGGCGGAGCGCTGATCGTCGGCGGTGTCATCCTGGTCCGGCTGGACGAACTCCGGGGCCCTGCGCCGGCGTCGGCGGGAGCGGGCGGCAAGGAGCCGCCCAGGGCGGCGTCCCCGCTGGAACACGCGAACGACGTCGAGCCCGTCCCTTAAAAGCAGAGGGCCCGGACTGGTGTCCGGGCCCTCTGTGCGTTAGCTTTCGCAGCCGCGTTGCTAGTTGGAAGCCTGATCCTGCTGATCGGCGTTCCGCTTGGCGCGGGTGCTGGCTTCCTTCAAAGCCTCGGCCACCTTGGTCAGCTGGGTGGTGTGGGTTCCGGACCACTCCTCGCGGAACTTGTCCGCGTCCGGCCCCTTCCAGTCGGTGCTGTTCAGCAAGCTGGTGAGATTGGACTTCTGCGTCTCGATCTGTGACGCGCCCTCCTGAAGCTTGCTGCCCAGCTGACGAAGCTGCTGAACGTCTGCACCCCACATGGCCATTGGTTTCTCCTTGTTAGATCGTGGATCCGAACCAGGTCGGCATCCCCCGCGGCCCCCCGGCTCATCCGGAAGATCCATTGCCTAAAACCTACCCCGGTCCGCAAAACAGTGTCGATGGGCAGCCCTGCCCATGCCGGACTCCCCATGGACGGCAGCCCCTGCGGGCCCGCGGAAGGGGTCGATCGCAGGCGTTCCAGAGCCTAGCATGGCTGTATGTGCCGGAATATCCGAACCCTTCACAACTTCGAGCCGCACGCCACGTCCGAGGAGGTCCATGCGGCTGCACTGCAGTATGTGCGGAAGATCAGCGGCAGCACCAAGCCCTCCAGGGCCAACCAGGAAGCCTTTGAGGAGGCGGTCCACGAGATCGCCCACATCACGCAGCATCTCCTTGACTCGCTGGTGTCGCAGGCGCCTCCCAAGGACCGCGAAACCGAGGCGGCCAAGGCCAAGGCCCGCGCCGCCGTCCGGTACGGCGCGGCCTGACCTCCCGGACTACCTGCCTGCGGGCTGCCTGCCGAAGCTCCGCAGCCGCAGCGAGTTGGCCACCACCAGCACCGAACTGGCGGCCATCGCGGCACCTGCGATCATCGGGTTGAGGAGGCCGAGCGCAGCCACCGGAATGCCGACGGCGTTATAGAAGAACGCCCAGAACAGGTTGGTCTTGATGGTGGCCAGGGTCTTCCGCGAGAGCTCGATCGCCTGTGCCACCTGGGCAAGGTCGTTGCCCATCACGGTCAGGTCTGCCGCCTCAATGGCCACGTCCGTGCCGGAGCCCATGGCGATCCCGAGGTCCGCCTGGGCGAGTGCCGCTGCATCATTGACGCCGTCTCCGGCCATGGCCACGGTGGCGCCGCCGGCCTGCAGCCTGCGCACCGCCTCGACTTTCCCCTCCGGCAGCACCCCTGAAAAAACGTCTTCCTTGTCAATGCCGACGGCGGCGGCCACCTGGGCGGCGACGGCCGCATTGTCACCCGTGAGCAGGATGGGGCGCAGGCCCAGCGCCTTCAAGCGCGCGACGGCGGCCGCGGAGCCTTCCTTGACGGTGTCGCGCAGGCTGATGATGCCGGCGGGAGTGCCGTCCACGGCAACCCAAATGGCGGTGGCGCCCGTGGCTTCCGCCGCCGACAATGCGGCTTGCTGTTCCTGCGCAATGGTGACGCCGTTCTCCTGCAGCCACCCCGCGCGGCCGGCAGCAACCAGCCTGCCCTCGACGGTTCCCGAAACGCCCCCGCCGGGGGCGGAACGGAAGCCCTGCACGGCCGGGAGGGCGCCGCCGTCGTCCGCTGTGTGGATCCCCTTGGTGCCCCCATGGGCGGCGGCCGCGATAGCCCTGGCCACCGGATGCTCGGACGCCGCCTCCACGGCGCCGGCCAGCCGCAAGACGCCACCCTCCGCGAAGCCCTCGAAGGCCAGCACCGCGTCCACGGCAAGGACGCCGGTGGTGACGGTCCCCGTTTTGTCCAGCAGGATGGTGTCCACCGTCCGGGTGTCCTCCAGGACCTGCGGCCCCTTGATGAGGATGCCCAGCTGGGCCCCGCGCCCGGTTCCGGTCAGCAGGCCAACCGGGGTGGCAAGCCCCAGGGCGCACGGGCAGGCGATCACCAGGACGGCGACGGCGGCGGTAAAGGCCGAGCGCAGGTCAGCACTGCTTACGTCGGGTCCCGTAAAGAGGAGCCACAACGCGAACGTCAGCGCGGCGATTCCCAGGACCACGGGAACGAACACGGCGCTGATGCGGTCCGCAAGGCGGGCTATGGGCGCTTTGCCGGTCTGGGCCTGGGACACGAGGCGGGCTATTTGGGCGAGGGTTGTTTCAGAGCCGACACGCGTGGCGCGCACCAGCAGGTGGCCGGACGTGTTGATGGTGGCGCCCGTGACGCGGCTGCCGGGGCCTACCTCCACCGGTACCGACTCGCCGGTCACCAGGGAAGCGTCCACGGCCGAAATCCCGTCTGCCACCACGCCGTCGGTGGCAATCTTTTCACCGGGCCGGACCACCAGGATGTCATCCACCTGGAGCCGGTCGGCCGGGATCCGCTGTTCGGTGCCGCCACGCAGGATGTTGGCATCCTTTGCGCCCAGGTTCAGCAGGGCCTGCAGGGCGTCGCCGGCTTTCTGCTTCGCGTTGGCTTCCAGGTAGCGGCCCAGGAGCAGGAAGGTTGTGACAACGGCCGCCACCTCGAAGTAGAGGCCGCCGGCCTCCATCCCTTCCATCCCCGGGTGTTCCGTCATGCGCGGATCCACCAGCAACTGCCCGGCCGAGAACAGGTACGCGGCCGTCACGCCGATGGAAACCAGGGTATCCATGGTGGACGCCAGGTGCCGCGCATTGATGGCCGCCGCGCGGTGGAACGGCCAGGCCGCCCAGGTCACCACCGGCAGCGCCAGGAGCGCGGCCACCCACCCCCAGTGAGGGAACTGGGCCGCGGGAACCATGGAAATAACGAAGACCGGGACGGTCAGGACTGCTGCCAGGATCAGCCGGGGGCGGAGCTGCGCGGCGCCGCCATGGGCCGCGTGGTCGCCGACGGCGGCCCCGGTTGCGGGCAGCACCTCGGTTCCTCCGCCGGCAGGGTAAGGTGCTTGCGCTGCCGGAGCCTTGCGAAGCGTGGCCTTGTAACCTGCCGCATTGACCGTGTCTACGAGCTGTTGGTCGGTGACCCCGGCCGGAACGGTCACGTGGGCTGATTCGAGGGGGAGGTTCACCGTGGCCTGCACGCCGTCGAGCTTGCCGAGTTTCTTCTCCACCCGGTTGACGCAGGAGGCGCAGGTCATGCCCTCAATATCGAGCTCCACCACCCGGGTGCCGGGCTGGTGGAGAAGGTCCTGGTTGCTCATGCGGATCCCCGTGTCAGTGGTGGTCTTCAGGCTTCATTGGCGACGACCAGGTAGCCGGCCTCCGCCACTGCCTCGCCGATCTCGGAAGGGGAGAGTTCCTTGCTCGAGGTGATGGTCACCGTGGAAATGCCCCCGGCGTTCAGTTCGACGTCCACTTCTTCGACGCCCGCCAAGGCTTCGAGTTCTTCGCTGACTGCGGAGACGCAGTGGCCGCAGGTCATTCCGGACACGCTGACGATGGTGGTGGCGGGGGAGGTGGTGCTCATGGCTTGCTCCTTTGGGGGTGGCCGGCGGTGGCCGGCACGTAATCGGGTAATGGGCGGGTCAGCGAAGCAACCGGCCGATGGCGTCTGCCGCTTCCTTGACCTTGGCGTCTATTGCTTCCGCGCGTGCTGCCGGGTCCGGTTCGGAGGCGGCTCCCACCACGCAGTGGCCGATGTGTTCCTCCATCAGCCCCAGGCTCACCGCATGCAAGGCCTTGGTGACGGCGGATACCTGGGTGAGGATGTCGATGCAGTATTTGTCCTCATCCACCATGCGCGCAATCCCGCGGACCTGGCCCTCAATGCGCCTGAGCCTGCGAAGGTATGCGTCCTTATTGCCGGTGTAGCCGTGCGTCGGCAGGTGCGCCGTCCCGGGCCCGGGCGCAACCGCTTCTTCGATGCTGTCCATGGCATCAGGCTATACCCCTCAGGGGTATTCGATCAAGTACCCCCAGGGGGTATCTTTGCGAAGGTGTCCACGGCCAAAGAAGGCACAAAAAAGCTCCGGAGTGCGTTATTGGGGGATACGCACTCCGGAGCGGCTTTTGGGCAAATCCGGCGCCAATTGCGGTTGGTGCCGGTCTGCTTGAATCAGCTTACTGGCTGGTAGCGCGGACCGCCAGCGCCCCGAATAACTACTTTCGCTTTATTATCCGAGTCACCACGGAGGCCTGATCGGGGCCGGGATGGCGCCGATCACGGCCGGTCTTCATGGGCGGGCATCCGGTAGGGAACCACCAGGACAGGCCTGCTTTGATGATGGCTGAGCCACGCGCCCACCGATCCATTCAGGGCCTCCGCGAGGCGGTGCGAGAACCCCCGCTCCGAGGTGCCCACGATAATCATCGGCGCATTGGTTTCCGCAGCAAGCTGCGAGAGGCCGCGTGCGGGATCTCCGGCCAGTGTCCGCAGTGTCCACTTCACGCTGTCTGCCCCTCCCGGCACGTTTGCCACCGCGGCTTCGATGACTGCTGTGAGTTCCAAGGTCAGGGACCGGATCTCCTGGTCATCCGCCTCCGGATGGAGGGACAGCCGGTGGGCGGAGCGCGCCGGGTCCCACTCCACGAGATAGCTGGCCTCGTCCACGTAGGCGCAGACCAGCGGGACGCCCAGCTGCGCAGCGAGGGTTGCAGCAGTCTGCAGGACTTCGGGATGCTGCTTGGGCATGACACCCACCAGGAGCGGGGCCGTGCCGTTGAATCGATCAGACGTCATAGCTCATTGTCCGCCTAGTGAAAGGCCCCTGCACAGGGAGGCGGGCTTCCCGCCGCTAAGAAACCGCAGGTGAGGCGGTGACAACGACGTTTTTCCCCCAGGGATCTTCCGTGTAGCAGCTGATGAGGACCAGGCGGTTGGGCACGATCTCCCAGATGGGGCTGTCCTTCAAGCTGGACTTCACGTAGGTGGTGATGCTGTCCACCTGGTAGGTGATGGTGCCTGAGGCCGTGTCAACCTCGAACCGGTCGCCCACCGCGGCGGCTGAACTCAAGTGATTAAAAGGCGCCTCCGCGCCGTCCCAGCTGTGGCCGATCACGTAGGTGGTGTTGGACGAGCCTTTGCCGGGGGTACCGAAGGGAGTCAGCCAGTAGCCGTCTTTCGTGGCGGGCGGCTCGATGGTCTGGCTCGACTCGGCGGCGCTGTCCGGATCGAGGGGGTGCACGGGCACGTCGAAGCCCGCGGACGGGTACCGGATGCGGCGGGGCTGTGATGCGTCGGGCAGCAGAGGTTCCGGAGCGGCAGCGGCGGGGGATTCCGCAGGTGGCGCAGTTCCTGGTGCGGCAGCGGTTGCGGCGGGCGGCGCCGGCTTGGGGGCCGGAATCCCGGCAGTGGCGGATTCGACGGCACGGCCGGCGAATCCGGATGCAGGGTGCGGTGGGCTGAACAAGGGCGCGCCAAAGGTAAAGGACAGGAAAGCCAGGACGCCGCACAGGAGAATGGCCAGATCTCCCCGGTCCCAGCCTCGCCGCCGGGGTTTTGTCTCAGCGACGTGCCGGCTGTGGGCCTTTTCCATAATGCTCCCCGATGCTCGAGACGGGACCGGAAGGAAGGCGCCCCGCCGGGCACTGGCGGAACGCCTTCCTTGTCAGGTGGCCGCAATTGCGGCTTGGCCGGCGTCAGCCGCCGAAGGGCAGCGTGCGCGACCTGCGGCGGACCGCGACGGCCGCTCCTGCAGCCATCAGGGCGCCCAGTCCTGCCAGCCAGGACGGAGTGCCCTCAGCGCCGCCGACGGCGGTCTGGGCGTTGTAGCCCTGGTTGGTTCCCAGGCTGGTCGTGGCGGTTGCTGGAACACCGGTGCGGGCTGCCGTCTGTGCGGGAACGACTGCCGGATTTTGCGTAGCAGTTGGAGCTGTGTTTGAGCCGCCGGTGTTCGTGTCTCCGCCGCCGGTGTTGGTATTCCCGCCGCCGCCGGTGTTGGTATTCCCGCCGCCAGTGTTCGTGTCTCCGCCGCCGGTGCCGCCATCGCCGCCGCCGTTGCCGCCGCCGTTGCCGCCGCCGCCGCCGTTGCCGCCGCCGTTGCCGCCGCCGTTGCCGCCGCCGCCGCCGTTGCCGTTGCCGCCGCCGTTGCCGCCGCCGTTGCCGCCGCCGTTGCCGCCGCCGTTGCCGCCGCCGTTGCCGCCGCCGTTGCCGTTGCCGCCGCCGTTGCCGCCGCCGTTGCCTCCGCCGTTGCCTCCGCCGTTGCCGTTGTCGCCGCCGCCGCCGCCGCCGCCGTTGCCGCCGCCGCCGTTGCCGTTGTCGCCGCCGCCGCCGTTGCCGTTGCCGCCGCCGCCACCGTTGCCGCCGCCGCCACCACCGTTGCCGACTCCGTCGCCCGGCTGCATAACGGCTGGTGCCACGCACCCATTACCATGCGTGGCCGCGCCGGTTTCCCAGTTCAGGCCGCCCGTCAGGTATGGGTTAGGCGGAATGATGTCATTTCGGTCGGCGTCGTGACCGCTTAGCCCGTCGTTCGGAATGTGTATCAGTGTGTAGCCGTTGCCGTTCTTGTGGCAAACGGTGATGCCATCTGCGGCCAATGCAGGCGCCGTGACGCTGATCAGTCCCAGCCCCAGCACCCCCAGCGTGGCTATGGTGCGTTTCATGATGATTCTCCCCAGTTCTTTGCCTGAAACGGACCATGCTGAGGAGGAACAGTGCTTGTGCCGAATGCCCCAGCAACACGGTCAGCTTGCTTGAGTTTTCAGGCTAGGCGGGCGCCCCCGGGGCAGTCCTGAGTAGGGGGTACTCGTCTTTTCCCGCCCTCGGCGGGTCCGGTTACTTGCGGGTACGCGCATCACGCAGGGACGACCCGCACCGGCTACCTGCCTTCCAGGGGTGGATCTTGTCCGCGGGTGCCGCCGGGCCTAACGTTGAAGCAGACGAAAGGTGCGTGGAGTCATGGAAATCTTCATGTGGTGGCTGGACCTGGACCTGGCAAGCAAGGAATGGCTGCGGGAAAACCTTCGTGCCGAGGAATTGCCCCTTTCGGTGCTCCAGGGGATTGCGGAAGCAGGCGGTCCGCATCCGGAGAATCCTGCGGCAGTCCTCACCGAGGCTGACTGGGATTTCATTGAGACGCAGTCGGAGTTCGTGGACTAGCAGTCCCGTGTGCCGGCCCGGCAGCAAGAAAACCGTTGCGGGCTGCCTTGGGCGGTGGTTGCATGGTGGGCATGGCAACCACCGAGAGTTTTGTCCTTGCAATCGGAACCAAGAAGGGCTTGTGGCTTGCCACGAGCGGGGACCGGCGCCAATGGTCCTTCACCGGCCCGCATTTCCTGATGAGTGAGATCCCCAGCATCGGGATAGACACCAGGGAAGGCCGGACCCGGATCATGGTGGGCGTCCGCAGCGAACACTGGGGGCCCACCGTAGCCCACTCGGATGACCTCGGAGCCAGCTGGTCGGAGCCGGAGCAGGGCGCCGTCAGGTTTCCGGAGGACACCGGCGCAGCGCTGGAGCGCATCTGGCAGATTTACCCGGACGCGGAGTCCCGCCCCGGCGTCGTCTGGGCGGGGGCGGAGCCCATTTCCGTGTGGAAGTCAACGGATGGCGGTGAACACTTCGAACTGAACCGGGGTCTCTGGGACCATCCCCACCGCAGCGAGTGGGGTGCCGGGTACGGCGGCGCCGCCGCGCACTCCATCGTGGTCCATCCCGCGGGGGAGACGGTCCATGTGGCCATGAGTACCGGAGGTGTCTACAGGTCGCTCGACGGGGGCACCTCCTGGGAGCCGCGCAACCGCGGCATTTCCGCCTACTTCATGCCCGACCCCAACCCGGAGTTCGGCCAGTGCGTGCACAAGATCGCCGCGGATGCCGCCGTCGACGGGCGCCTGTACGCCCAGAACCACCACGGCGTCTACCGCACGGATGACAACGGGGAGAACTGGAACTCCATTGCGGCGGGGCTGCCCGCCGATTTCGGCTTTGTGATGCTGACCCATCCCCGCCGCGAGGGCACCGCATGGGTTGTTCCCCTGAAGGCTGACGGCGAACGCATCCCGCCGGGCGGCGAACTGGCAGTCCACCGCACGGACGATTCCGGCAGTACCTGGAAGAGGCTCAGTAATGGCCTGCCTACACGGGAGTACAACAGTGTGCTGCGTGATGCTGCGTCCGTGGACACCGCGGAGCCGGCAGGGGTCTACTTCGGGACCCGCGGCGGAAGCGTCTACGCCAGCGCTGACGAGGGTGAGGTGTTCCAGGAGGTGGCCTCCCACCTTCCCGATGTGCTGTGTGTCCGGGCAGCCGTGGTTGCCGGTGGCTGACAATAACGCACGGCACATCAGTGTGGTGCTCCCGAGTGTCCTGCATCCGCTGGCCGGCGGGCAGTCGGTCCTGACTGCGCCCGCCGACGGGCCGGTCACGGTGGGAAAGCTGCTGGATGCGGTGACCTCGGACTTCGCGGTGCTCGCCCGGCGGCTCCGCGACGAGACGGGCGCGCTGCGGCGTTTCGTGAATGTCTACGTGGGCGGAGACGAGGTGCGGCGGCTGCAGGGCCTGGACACCGAGGTGGCTCCGGGCCAGGAGGTGCTGGTCATCCAGTCCGTGGCCGGAGGCTGAGCGGGCGGGCAGGGGGCGTCCGTTGCGGCGGGCAGCCCTTACTGGCTACGCCCGCGGCAACGGCATCCGGCTGGGGTCAGGCCACCCGCCAAACACTGCATTCGTCCGTATTGATGGCTTTGCGCAGGCCGGTGAGCCGGTCCAGGATCCAGACGACGCCGATGCCCGGTGCCGTTTCCTGGACGCGGCCGCGGCGGATCACCACGTCGTCGTAGGAGGGCCCGACGGAAAGGCGGGCTTCGATCTCGTCGCCGCGGTGGAGCTGGTCCAGGGCGCGGACTCTGGTCACATGTGGTGTCGCTTTCTGCTTCATGGCGTGGCCTCCTGGCTGGGGCTGGTGCCGGCTCTTGCCTGCAGAATCAAGTGTGCCCAAGCAATGTTGCGCCCGCGTTTCCCCTCGGTTAGGCGCGGGTTAGCTTTTTGCGCCGGAGCTGTTTCCCCTACGGCAGTTCCAGGCTGGTGCGGTAGGCCGCCAGGAACGTGGAGATCCGCCGCACGGCCTCCCGGATATCCAGCACGGACGGAAGGATCACGAACCGGAAGTGGTCCGACGCCGGCCAGTTGAAGGCCGAACCGTGCGAGACAAGGATTTTCTGGTCCTGCAGCAGGTCCAGGACAAATTGCTCGTCGCTGCTGATGGGGTAGAGCTCCGGATCCAGCCGGGGAAACAGGTACATGGCTCCAGCCGCAGGCACGCATGTCACGCCGGGGATGGCCGTCAGCAGTTGGTGGGCAAGGTCCCGCTGTTCGCGGAGCCTGCCGCCGGGCCGCACCAGCGCCTCGATGCTCTGGTAGCCGCCCAGGCAGGTCTGGATGGCGTGCTGGGCCGGGACATTGGCGCACAGGCGCAGGGAGGCAAGCAGTTCCAGTCCCTCCCGGTAGGCGGCGGTTGCGGCGAGCGGTCCGGTGACTGCCACCCAGCCGGCCCGGTAGCCCGGCATCCGGTAGGCCTTGGACAGGCCGCTGAACGTCAGGCAGCAGACGTCCTCCGCCACAGCGGCAGTGTGGATGTGTTTGGCGTCCTCGTACAGCACCTTCTCGTAGATCTCGTCGGAGAACAGGACCAGGTGGTGCTTGCGGGCCAGCTCCGCGAACTGCGCCAGGATGTGGCGCGGGTAGACGGCGCCGGTGGGGTTGTTGGGGTTGATGATCACAATCCCCTTGGTGCGGCTGGTGATCTTGGCTTCCACGTCGGCCATGTCCGGCCACCAGTTCTCCGCCTCGTCGCAGAGGTAGTGCACCGGCTTGCCGCCGGTCAGGGTGACGGCGGCCGTCCAGAGAGGGTAGTCCGGTGCCGGCACCAGGATCTCGTCGCCGTTCTCCATGAACGCCTGCAGGCACATTGAAATGAGCTCGCTGACGCCGTTGCCGATGAAGACGTCCTCCACGCCAATCTGCATCAGGCCGCGGGTCTGGTAGTACTGCGAGATCGCCGTGCGCGCCGTGAAGATGCCCTTCGAGTCGCTGTAGCCCTGGGCACCGCGCAGGTGGTGGATCATGTCCACCACCACGGACTCCGGCGCCTCCAGCCCGAACGGTGCGGTGTCCCCCAGGTTCATCTTGAGGATCCGGTGGCCCTCCGCCTCCATGGCTTTGGCGGCCCGCAGGATGGGCCCGCGGAGTTCGTACCGCACGTTCTGGAGCTTGCTGGAGTGTTGCATGGGGCGCATGGTTGATTTTTTCACAAACGGACGACGCCGGCGCACGGCTAGGGTGCCGGCCGATCGCCCTTGCGGTGCAGGCGGAACCAGCGGTAACCGTAGCGTCCCAGCCCAACCGTGAAGCCGCCGTCGGGATCCAGCGCTGTGTTGTCGCCGTCGAACAGGTCCAGCAGGACAGCGTCCCTGAACGCATTCCGCGGCCCGTCCTCCGCGCCCACCGTGCCCCTGACCTTCACGGGCTCCTCCCCGAAGTTGTGCAGCAGCACCAGGGTGCCGCCGTCCGAGCTGAGCGTGTGGGCGAAGACGGCCGGCTCCGGCTGGTCGATGAGGGCGAACTTGCCCCAGCCCAGCTCCGCCGATTCGCGGTAGCGGCGGATCAGCGTGACCATGAAGTTGAACAGCGAACCGGGGTCCCGCTTGGCTTTGGCGGCATTCAGGTTGTCCGGGCCATACTCGCCCCGGACAACGGGCGCCACGAGTCGGGACACGTTGGCGGTGGAGAACCCGCCATTCTTTTCGTCATTCCATTGCATCGGGGTGCGCACGGCGGCGCGGCTCTTCTGCCGCAGGTCCTCGCCCATCCCGATCTCCTCGCCGTAGAACAGCACCGGTGTGCCGGGCAGGGAGAACATCAGCGAGTACACCATCCTGATGCGTTCCTGGTCGCCGCCGAGCATCGGGGGCAGTCGCCGGCGCAGCCCGCGCCCGTAGATCTGCATGTTCTTCTCGGGCCCGAACGCCGCGAAGACCTCTTCGCGCTCGCCGTCGGTGAGCTTGTCCAGGGTGAGTTCGTCATGGTTGCGGACGAACATGGCCCACTGGTTGTCGGGGTGGAGCGGTGGCCGGCTCTTCAGGGTTTCGGCCAGGGGACGGGCGTCCTGGCGGGCCAGCGACAGGTAGATGTGCTGCATGGACATGAAGTCGAACTGCATGTTCAGCTCGTTGCCCTCGGGGCCGCCGAAGTACTCCACCTGTTCCTTGTAGGGCAGGTTCACCTCGCCCAGCAGGACCGCGCTCCCGTTCCGGCGGCTGACGAAACTCCGCAATGCTGCCAGGTATGCGTGCGGATCCAGGTTGGCGGCCTCGTCCCTGGGCTGGCCCCGGGTTTCCAGGAAGAAAGGCACCGCGTCCAGGCGGAACCCGTCCAGGCCCAGCTCAAGCCACAGGCCCATGGCCTTGGCGATTTCATTCCGCACCGATTCGTTGGTCACGTTCAGGTCCGGCTGGTGTTTGGCGAACATGTGCAGGTACCACTCGCCGGTAGCGTCGTCCTGGGTCCAGAGTGAGTTCTCTTCGCCCGGGAACACTACCTCGGAGGACGTATCCGGGGGAGTGTCGCTCCGCCACACGTAGTAGTCCCGGTACCGGTTGTCCGTGGATTGCCGGGCCTCGACAAACCAGGGGTGCTGGTTCGAGGTGTGGTTCACCACAAAGTCCGCGATGACCCGCATGCCGCGGTCCTTGGCGGCCCTGATGAACTCCACCAGGTCCCCCATGGTGCCCAGCCGGGGGTCCACGGTGAAGAAATCCGTGACATCGTAGCCATCGTCCCGGTCCGGCGAGGGGTAGAAGGGCATCAGCCAGATGCAGGTCACGCCCAGGGCGGCCAGGTAGTCCACGCGCTGGGTGAGGCCGGCGAAGTCCCCGGTGCCGTCGCCGTCGTCATCAAAGAACGTCTCGACGTCCAGGCAGTACACCACTGCGTTCTTCCACCAGAGGTCCGAGGTTTCGGCGATCCTCATGCCGGAGCCTGTGCCTGCGCCTGGAGCCGCGAGCCGTGCACCTGTGGAAGGACCTCCGCGCCGAACGCATCAATGAACGGCGCCTGCTCCTGCCCCACGAAGTGCAGGTAGAGCTCGTCGAAGCCCAGGTCGGAGTAGCCGGCCAGCCACTCGGCGTGCTGGCCCAGGCTCGCCGAAACGTTGACGGCCTTGCGGACCTGTTCCTCGCCCACCTGCCCGCTGACGCCGTCGAAATGCCCGGCTGTGGGGAGGTCCCACGGGACAGGCGGGGCGAAGGTGTTGGTCCGCCACTGGTCCAGGGCGATCGCTGCCGCATCCTGTTCACGGGGCGCCCAGGACAGGTGGACCTGCAGCACGGCCTTGCCGAGGCCGCCGTTGTCCCGGTAGGCGGCCAGCATGTCCTTGAGCTTGGCTGCCGGCTGGTTGACGGTGACCAGGCCGTCCGCCCAGGCGGCGGCGCGGCGGGCGGTGTCCACGCTGATGGCAGGGGCGATCAGGGGTGGCGGGGAGTCCGGCACATCCCAGATCCGGGCCTGCTCCACGGTGACCAGGCCGTGGTGCGTTACGTCCTCGCCGCGGTGGAGCCGCCGGATCACCTCAACGCATTCCTCCAGCCGGCGCTGCCGCGTTTCCTTGGGCGGCCACGCGTCGCCGGTGATGTGCTCATTCATGTTCTCGCCGCTGCCGGGTGCCATCCAGAACCGGCCCGGGAACATGCTGGCCAGCGTGGCGGAAGCGTGGGCGATGATGGCCGGGTGGTAGCGCTGGCCAGGCGCCGTCACCACTCCAAACCGGAGGCCGGTGGTGGCCAGCGCGGCCCCCAGCCAGGACCAGGCAAACCCGGAATGCCCCTGCCGGGCAGACCACGGCTCGATATGGTCCGAGCACATGGCGGCATCGAATCCTGCCCGTTCCGCGTGCTGGACGTCTTTAAGCAGTTGCCCGGGACTGATCTGTTCGTGCGAGGCGTGGAAGCCGACAGTAACCATCGTTAACCTCTACCGTCCGCGGAGGTGTTGTGTCGAGGGGGCGCGGCGCCTGTCCGGCGGCCGGTCACTTGTCAGATAACTTTGGACTTGTAGTACTGCGCTGCCCCGGACTCGCGCGCAGGCCGCGGAAACGGAAGGAAGTACCCCTGTGGGCGGTGTGCTGATCGGCCTGGCGGTGATCGGCGTCGTCATTGCGGTGGGGTACATCGCCGCACGGTGCGGCCTGGGCGGTGAGCACACTGTCTCCGCACTGACCCGCACTGCCTTCTTCATCACCAACCCCGTCCTGCTGTTTACCGTGGTGCTGGAATCGGACCTCACCGTGGTGTTCTCGGCCTATGTGCCGCTGGCGCTGATCACGGCAGCCGCCACCGCACTGCTGTACGTGCTGGCCAGCCGGCTGTGGTTCCGGCGGCCGCTGGCGGAAACCGCCGTGGGCGCAATGGCCAGTTCCTATGTCAACGCGAACAACATCGGCATCCCCATCACGCTGTATGCCCTGGGCGACGCGACCCCCGTGGCGCCGGTGCTGCTGGTCCAGCTGCTCCTGTTCGCCCCGCTGGTCCTCACCCTGCTGGACCTTTCCGCGGCCGGCCGGGTCTCGCCGCGCCTGCTGCTCACCCAGCCCTTCCGGAACCCCATGATCATCGCATCCCTGCTGGGGGTGGTCCTCGCAGCGTTCCGTGTGGAACTTCCGGAACCCGTGATGGCACCGCTGGACCTCCTGGGCGGAGCCGCCGTCCCCGTGGTGCTGCTGGCCTTCGGCATGTCCCTGCACGGGACCCGGATGCTCCAAAGCGGCGGCCACACTGCGGAAATCCTCACTGCCACCGCGCTGAAGTCCGCGGTGATGCCCGTGGTGGCCTTCGTCGTCGGCCGCTTTCTCTTCAACCTGGACCAGCACATGCTCCTGGGCGTGGTGCTGATGGCGGCGCTGCCTTCGGCCCAGAACGTGTTCCTGTTCGCCGCGAAGTACGGGCGGGGCGTTGCGGTGGCCCGGGAAACCATCCTGCTGTCGACGGCGGCCGCGGCCCCGGCGCTGATCCTCATTGTGTGGCTGCTGGCCGGGTGAGCGCCGGTCTTCCGGAAGCGGCTGCCGCCCGGCAAGATGGGGCACATGGAACTTCCCGTGATGCCGCCGGTCCCGCCCATGCTCGCAAAGGCCGTCAGCGGCATTTATGGTGTTGCAGGAAGCGGGGAGCTCAGTTATGAACCCAAGTGGGACGGGTTCCGGTCCATCATCTTCCGCGACGGCGATGAGCTGGAGATCGGCAGCCGCAACGAAAAACCAATGACCCGCTACTTCCCGGAACTTGTCGAGGCGCTGAAGGAGAACCTGCCGCCACGCTGCGTGGTGGACGGCGAGATCATCCTGATCGGTTCCTCCGGCGACCGGCTGGATTTCGACACCCTCCAGCAGCGCATCCACCCCGCCGCCAGCCGGGTGAAGCTGCTCGCGGCGCAGACGCCGGCCTCCTTCGTGGCGTTCGACCTGCTGGCCCTGGGCGACGACGACTACACGGGCCGGCCCTTCACGGAACGGCGGGCGGCGCTTGAGAAGGCGCTCGCCGGCAGCAAGGCCCCGGTCCACCTCACCGCCGCCACCACGGACAAGGACACGGCGGAGCAGTGGTTCCGGCAGTTCGAGGGTGCCGGGCTGGACGGCGTGGTGGCCAAACGCCTGGACGGCCGGTATGAGCCGGACAAGCGTGTGATGTTCAAGACCAAGCACGAGCGCACGGCCGACTGCGTGGTGGCCGGTTACCGGCTGCACAAGAGCGGGCCGGACGCCATCGGATCCCTGCTGCTGGGCTTGTACAAGGACGACGGCGGCCTGGCCAGCGTGGGCGTGATCGGCGCCTTCCCCATGAAGCGGCGGCAGGAACTGTTTGAACAGCTCCAGCCGCTGGTCACCGACTTCGACGACCATCCGTGGGCTTGGGCGAAGCAGGAGGAAGGCGAACGGACCCCGCGGAACGCCGAAGGCAGCCGGTGGAGCGCGGGCAAGGACCTGTCCTTCGTCCCGCTGCGCCCGGAACTGGTGGTGGAGGTCCGCTACGACCACATGGAGGGCGAAAGGTTCCGCCACACGGCCCAGTTCAACCGCTGGCGGCCGGACCGGGACCCGGAATCCTGCACCTACGCGCAGCTGGAGGAGCCGGTCAGCTTTGACCTGGCGTCGGTGCTGGAGACCGGCCGGCCGTAGTTGCTGCGAGGTTGCTGCCGAAACAGCCCACTTATAACCAGTAAAGGCCCGCCATTCCGGGGAATGGCGGGCCTTCCGGTCCCGAAACCGGGCTGGTGCGTTACTTCAGGCCGAGCTGCTTGGTGGGGGTCCTGAAGGATTCCTTGGCCGTGAGGGCGGAGATGACCGCGACGGAGCAGATGACGCCGGTAAAGATGCTGATCTGGACCCACCCGCCGGGCTTGATGCCGCCCATGGCCGCGACGATCGCCGGGGCGAAGCCTGCCATCAGAAAGCCCAGCTGGGTGCCGATGGCCAGGCCGGAGAAGCGCACCTTGGTGCTGAACATCTCGGCGTAGAAGGACGGCCAGACGGCGTTGGAGGCTGCGTAGCCGCAGGAGAAGAAGCCGATGGCTGCCAGGAACATCAGCGGCACGCTGCCGGATTCCAAGCTGAGCAGGAACACGGGGGTCAGCGCGGCACTGGCCACGGCACCGTAGATGAACACCGGCTTGCGGCCGATCTTGTCAGCGAGCATGCCGAAGAGCGGCTGGGTGCCCAGTGCCACCAGGTTGGCGCCGACGACGAGCCACAGCGTGGTGGTGCCGTCCACGCCGGCAACCGTCTTGGCGTAGCTGATGGCGAGGGTGCCGAACACGGTGGAGACGGCGGCGATGAAGGCGCAGCAGATGACGCGGAGGACGTCGCGCCAGTGGCCCTTGAGGAGGTCGGCGACAGGGAGCTTGGAGATCTGCGCGGACTTCTGTGCTTCCTCGAAGGCCGGCGGCTCGTGCAGCGTGCGGCGGATGAAGAAGGCAACAACAACCACCACGGCACTCAGCCAGAACGGGATGCGCCAGCCGATGCCGTACTTGATCTCGTCCGGAAGGGCGAGCACGGGGATGAAGACGAGGGCAGCGAGGATCTGGCCGCCCTGGGTACCGGTGAGGGTCCAGGAGGTGAAGAAGGAGCGGCGGTTGTCCGGGGCGTGCTCCAGCGTCATGGAGGAGGCGCCTGCCTGCTCGCCGGCGGCGGAGAGGCCCTGGCAAAGCCGGGCCAGGACCAGCAGGGCCGGAGCCCACCAGCCAACGGTGTTGAAGTCCGGAAGGCAGCCGATCAGGAAGGTGGAGGCACCCATCAGCAGGAGGGTGAACATCAGGACCTTCCGGCGGCCCACCCTGTCGCCGAAGTGGCCCAGGATGACGGCGCCAACCGGCCGCGCCACGTAGGCGAAGCCGAAGGTGGCGAAGGACATGATGGCCGCGTTCGCGTCAGCATTGGGGAAGAAGACCGTGGGGAAGATCAGGGCTGCGGCGGAACCGAAGATGAAGAAGTCGTAGTATTCGACGGCGCTGCCCAGGAAGCTGGCGAGGGCTGCCTTCTTCGGCGTCCCGGCCGGGGCGGCGATGCCTGGCTCAGTGGACGGAAGTAACTGGCTCATGGAGTTCCTTAGATGTGACGACTTTGTCGCGGATGGATCAGGGGGCTCGCAGCCGGCGCGGCCTGGGGTAGGGGCTTGGCCCGGCACGGCTGGACGGTTGGGAAAACCCGAACAGTAGCCACATGGTGGGAGCTACTTGTGCGATACAGCAATGATGGCTGTGAGTGGAGTCACCTGTCAAGAAAATAATCATCATCTAGAAATAGCTCTCACTATGTGGCAACATCGAGGTATGAGTGTGAATCAAACCACAGCTGACGACGATGCAGCTGTCGACATCAAAGCGGACGCCAAGGCGGCCAAGGCGGACCGTACGGACATGGTGGGCAAGGCCCTGGGCCTCCTGGTCCTCCTGGGAGACGAGCCCCGCGGCGCGAGTGCCGCGGAAATCTCCCGCCGTGCGGACCTGCCCTTCAGCACCACTTACCGCCTGCTGGGATCGCTGACGCGGGACGGGTTCGTTGATTATGAACCGGACGGGCGCCGGTACCACCTGGGCCTGAGGATCTTCCAGCTGGGCCAGCGGGTCTCGAACCACCACGGCTTCGCAGGAACGGCCATGCCGGTTTTGCGCCGGGTGACCGAGCAGACGGGTGAGGCAACCATCCTGAGTGTCCGGGACGGCCACCACCACCTGACGGTGAACAAGGTGGACGGCCCGCAGATGTTCAGGGTGACCAGCGACCCCGGACACCTGGGCTCCCTCTCCACTACCGCCGTCGGCAAGGCCCTGGTGGCCTTCGCGGAGGATGCCGAGCGGGAAAAGCTGTTGGCGGAGCTTCCGCTGGAGCGGTTGACGGAAAAGTCCATTACGGACCGCGACGCCTTCCGCGCCGAAATTGAGAAGGTCCGGGCCCAGGGGTACGCGGTGATGGATGAGGAGAACGAGGCCGGCATGCGCGCCGTCGCGGTCCCGCTCCTCAACTCCCAGGGCCACGCGTTCGCCTCGCTGGCCACTGCCGTTCCTGTCTTCCGCCTGAGCCTTGAAGGCCTGGAGGCGCACGTTCCCCTGCTGCAGGAGGCCGCGGCGGAACTGGCCGCGCGCCTTCCGCAGCGGTGAGCCAGGGCGTGCCCCATCGCACGAATACCGCAGATTCAGGCCCATCTGTTCGTATGTAGAACAAGAGTGCGAGAAGTGAACATTTGTTATATCGTTATTCCAGTCACCTGCTGGCGGCGTGTGCCCGAGGGCAACGCCGGCCGCCCGGTGCCGTATCAAAGGAGCTGCACGGATGAGTAATCGAACTGAGTCCTACCTCGTGGGACTGGTCGGCGACGGCGTGATGCCGTCACTCACCCCGCCCATGCACGAACGCGAAGGTGATGTGCAGGGACTGCGCTACCTTTACCGGCCTATCGACCTCCTGGAACTGGGCCTTTCCGGGGAATCCGTGGGGGAGCTCCTCAGGAGCGCCCGGAACCTCGGCTTCAATGGCCTGAACATCACCCACCCCTGCAAGCAGCTGGTCCTGCAGCACCTGGATGAGGTTTCTCCGGACGCCCGCCGGCTGGGCGCCGTCAACACCGTGGTGATCGAGGACGGCCGGTTCGTCGGCCACAACACCGACTTTTCCGGCTTTGCCGCCGCACTGGCTTCCGGCCTCCCTGCCGCAAAGCTGGACCGCGTGGTGCAGCTGGGTGCCGGCGGTGCCGGTTCCGCCGTCGCCTACGCCCTGCTCTCCGCCGGTGTCCGCCACCTGGACCTCGTGGACATGGACGCCGCCCGCGGCGCCGCCCGGGCCGCTGAACTGGCCGGCTTCTTTCCGGACAGCACCGTGACGGCACGGACGACGACGGAGCTGCCGCGGCTGGTGCCCTTGGCCGACGGCCTGGTGCACTGCACCCCCGTGGGCATGGCCGCCCACCCCGGCGTTCCCCTCGACCTGGACCTGCTGGAGCCCCGGCACTGGGTGGCGGACATCGTCTACCGGCCCATCGAGACCGAACTTGTCCGCGGCGCCCGCGCCAAGGGCTGCGACGTGCTGGACGGCGGCCGCATGGCCGTGGGCCAGGCCGCCGACGCCTTCCGCATCTTTACCGGCCTCGAAGCGGACCCGGACCGCATGCGCAGCCACTTCCTGGAACTTGTGGCCGCAGAGGAGGTGGCTGCCTGATGCGCACCGGAATTGCCACCGTCTGCCTCTCCGGCACGCTGAAGGAAAAGATGCAGGCCTGCGCCATCGCGGGCTTCGACGGCATCGAGATCTTCGAACAGGACCTGGTCACTTCGCCGCTGAGCCCCGAGGACGTGCGGAAGATGGCCGCAGACCTCGGCCTGGGACTGGACCTCTACCAGCCGTTCCGGGATTTCGACGGCGTCACGCCGGACCTGCTGAAGGCCAACCTTCGGCGTGCTGAAGCGAAGTTCAGGCTGATGGGCCGGCTGGGCATGGACACCATCCTGGTCTGCTCCAACGTTGCCACGGCCACCATTGACGACGACGACCTCCGCGCCTCCCAGCTCTCCGAACTCGCGGAGCTGGCAGGGGAGCACGGCATCAGGGTCGCCTACGAGGCCCTGGCCTGGGGCAAGTACGTCAATGACTACGAGCACGCCTACCGCCTGGTGGAGATGGTGGACCACCCCAACTTCGGCACGTGCCTTGACTCCTTCCACATCCTCTCCCGCGACTGGGACACCGCGCCCATCGAGAAGATCAACGCGGAGAAGATCTTTTTTGTCCAGCTGGCGGACGCCCCCAAGCTCTCCATGGATGTCCTGTCCTGGAGCCGCCACTACCGCGTGTTCCCGGGCGAAGGCCAGTTCGAGCTCGCCAAGTTCATGGGCCACGTGGTCCGAGCCGGCTACGCCGGCCCGGTCTCGCTGGAAGTCTTCAACGACGTCTTCCGCCAGTCCGACGTCGACCGCACGGCCGTGGACGCCATGCGGTCGCTGATCTGGCTGGAGGAACAGAGTGCCAAATGGCTGTCAGGCACCGCGGAAGCCGCAGGCGGCAGCAGTGCTGCCTCCCGCCGTCGTTATCCCATGGAACTGGCCACCCTGCCCAAGGTGAACGAACCCGCCGGCTTCAACTTCGCCGAGGTCAAGGCGGACGACACCGTGCAGCTTGAGAAGCTCCTGGGGCAGCTCGGCTTCGAATTCGAGGGCCGGCACCGCACCAAGGACGTCCAGCTGTGGACCATGGGCCAGGCCCGCGTCATCATCAACGAGCAGGCGGCATCACACGCCGAGCCGTCCATCGCCGCGCTGGGTTTCGACGTCGATTCCCCCGTGATTGCCTCGGCCCGCGCGCAGCAGCTGAAGGCGCCCGTGGTGGCCCGCAAGGTCCAGGCGGACGAGGAAGTATTCCAGGGCATTTCCGCCCCGGACTCCACTGAGATCTTCCTCTGCCAGGGCAGCCCGGACGGCACGGCCGCATGGACGCATGAGTTCGGCGAGGGGCTGGAGCACCCGCGGGTGGCACGGAACGCGGTCATTGACCATGTGAACCTCGCCCAGCCGTGGCAGCACTTCGACGAAGCCGTCCTCTTCTACACCAGCGCCCTGGCACTGGAACCGCAGCCGTTCGCCGAAGTCCCCAGCCCCAGCGGGCTGGTGCGCTCCCAGGTCATGCAGACGTCCGACGGCGCGGTGCGGCTGGTGCTGAACCTGGCGCCGGTGCAGCAGGCCGCCGGGCAAGGTACCCAGAGCGTGCCCAAGACTTACCAGGAGCACATCGCCTTCGCCGTGGACGACCTCGTGGCCGCCGCCAGAGCCGCCCGTGACCGGGGGCTGGAATTCCTGCAGATCCCCGCGAACTACTACGAGGACCTGGACGCCCGCTTCGACCTCGAACCCGGATTCCTGGCCACCCTCAAGGACCTCAACCTCCTGTACGACCGCGATGCCGACGGCGAATTCCTCCACTTCTACACGGCCACCGTTGGCAGCGTGTTCTTCGAAATGGTGGAACGCCGCGGCAACTATGACGGCTACGGGGCACCCAACGCCCCGGTCCGCCACGCAGTGCAGTACGACTCGCTGCACCGCACCTGAGCAGCACTGCCTGTACACCTGACAACCGCCCAAACCGAAAACCAGAAAGGAGCCAGCCGTGCCGGAAGACATCAACGCCGAGCTTGAAACGGACGAGTCTGTGCCGCCCGCCGAGCCCAAGGCAGCCCACCTGCCCCTGGACCTCGCCATCGAAACCCAGGCTGACCTCAGTGCGGAGATCAGTGCCCTGGGCGAGGCCTATGCCCGGGCCCTCAAAGACGGTGCGCCCGCCGAGACCCAGCCCCGGCTGGACTACCCGCCCTACCGCTCCAGCATCCTGCGGCATCCCACCAAGAGCCTGCAGCATGCGGACCCGGAGACCATCGAACTGTACTCCCCGGCCTTCGGGCACCAGGACGTCCATGCACTGGAATCGGACCTGACCATCCAGCACAACGGCGAGCCGCAGGGTGAGCGCATCATCGTGTCCGGCCGGGTCCTGGACGGCGACGGCCGCCCGGTGGCCGGCCAGCTGGTGGAGATCTGGCAGGCCAACTCCTCCGGCCGCTACATCCACAAGCGTGACCAGCACCCCGCGCCGATCGATCCCAACTTCACCGGCATCGGCCGCTGCATCACCGGCCCGGACGGCTCCTACCGGTTCATCACCATCAAGCCCGGCGCCTACCCGTGGAAGAACCACCTGAACGCCTGGCGCCCGGCGCACATCCACTTCTCCCTGTTCGGCACGGAGTTCACCCAGCGCATCATCACCCAGATGTACTTCCCCGGTGACCAGCTCTTCCCGCTGGACCCGATCTACCAGACCATCGTGGACCAGGATGCCCGCGACCGGCTGGTGGCCACATACGACCACAGCCTCACCGAGCCCGAGTGGGCCCTGGGCTACAACTGGGACATCGTCCTGACCGGGCCCAAGCGCACCTGGACCGAAAACGAGGCGTTCGGTACCGCAGGCGACAGCAACGAAGAGGCAGGGGAATAGGCATATGAGCAACCAGACCAAACTTGTCCCGACCCCCGGCCAGACCGTCGGTCCCTTCTACGGCTACGCCCTGCCCTTCGAGAAGGACAACGAGCTGCTGGCCCCGGGTTCACCCGGCTCCATCCGGCTCCAGGGCACGGTGTACGACGGCGCCGGACACACCATCCCCGACGCCATCCTGGAAATCTGGCAGCCCGACGCCCAGGGCAACGTGGTCCAGAAGACCGGCTCCCTGGTCCGCGACGGCTACACCTTCACCGGGTGGGGCCGCGGCGCCGTGGGCAACTCCGGCGTCTTCACCTTCACCACGGTCAACCCCGGCCCCACCAAGCCGGGCGCGGCACCGTTCATCTCCGTGGCGCTCTTCGCCCGCGGCCTGACCAACCGGCTGTTCACCCGCATCTACCTGCCGGAAGACACCGGGGCGCTGGCCAACGACCCCCTGCTCAGCTCCCTGGATCCGGAGCGCCGCAAGACACTCATCGCCCGCCGCGACCCTGACGGCGGCCTCACCTGGGACATCCGCCTGCAGGGTGAGGGCGAGACCGTCTTCCTGGACTTCCAGTGACCGGAGCCGCCGGCCTGGGAGATACGGCCGCCTTCGGAGGAGAGGGCGACGCCGGACTGCTGAGCCCCGTCTCGGCGTCGCCCCTGGTGGCGGCGCTGACCGGGGACCGCGCAGTCCTGGCAGCGATCCTCGCCGTCGAGTCCGGCTGGGCCGCCGTGCTGGAGAAGGAGGGCCTGGCACCTGCCGGTGCCGCCGCCGTCGTGTCCGCTGCCGCGGAACCCGGCCGGTACAGCGTGGCCGCCATCGCCCGGCGTGCCCAGGGCGGCGGCAACCCGGTCATCCCGCTGCTTGCCGACTTGCGGAAGCAGGTTGCCGCGCTGGATGCCGCCAATCTTGGGGCGGGGAAAGCGGTGCATACATCGCTGACCAGCCAGGACGTCCTGGACACGGCGCTGATGCTGGTGGCCCGCAACACCGTGGAGGCGCTGCTGGGTGACCTGAAACGCACGACGGCGGCGCTCGCGGCCGTGGCGGAACGGCATGCGGATACGTTGTGCGTGGGCAGGAGCCTGACGCAGCATTCCCTGCCCTTCACGTTCGGACTGCGGGCCGCACAGTGGTTCCAGGGCACGGCTGCCGCAGGCCGGCAGCTGGCGGGCCTGGACTTCCCGGTCCAGTTCGGCGGCGCGGCGGGCACCCTCGCGGCTGCCACTGTACTGACCCGCGGTTCAGCTGCCACCCCCTTCGGGCTCGCCGATGCCCTGGCCTCCCAGCTCGGCCTGGCCGCGGCCCCTGCACCGTGGCACACCAACCGGATGGCCGTGACGTCGCTGGGCAACGCCCTGGCCGCAGTGCTGGACGCCTTCGGCAAGATCGCGGCGGATGTCCTGTTCCTGAGCCGTCCCGAGGTCGGCGAGCTGGCTGAGCCGCGGGCCGCCGGCCGGGGGGTCTCTTCCGCCATGCCGCAGAAACAGAACCCCGTGTTGTCCGTGCTGGTCCGCAGCGCCGCGCTGCAGGCCCCGGCCCTGGCCGCCCAGCTGCACCTGGCCGCCGCCAACTTCAACGACGAACGCCCGGACGCCGCGTGGCACACCGAGTGGCCTGCGCTTCGGCAGCTCCTGGCCCTGTCCCTCGGGGCGGCCGGCCACGTCCGCGAGCTGGCCGAGGGCCTCCAGGTGTTCCCGGACGCCATGCGCCGGAACCTGGATCTCGCCGGGCCGCTGCTTTTGGCTGAAGGCGTGGGTGCGGCTGTTGCCCCGCTGCTTCCGGACAAGGGCGGGCTCAGCGGAAAGCAGCAGCTCCAGGCCGTGGTGGACCAGACGCTCCAGGCCCCGCCCGCGGAGCAGGCCGCCACGTACCGCAAGCTGCTCCGCGAGGCGGTCCCCGCCGGGGTCCTGAGCGACCTTCGGCTGGAGGAAATCCTCAACCCTGCCAGCTATCTCGGCGAGGCCCCGGAAATCGCGCGGCGGATCCTGGCCGCGTATCCGGACTTTGCCGCCAATCCACCTGCAGACACCGAACCGAATGGAGCTTCCCGTGGCTAAGCCAGCCCTGAAGGCAGCGCTGCTGTCCCCCCAGCGACCCCTCGGAGACCATCCGTTGGTGGTGGCCGGTCCGTCACTGGGCACGTCCACCATTCTTTGGAACCGCACCGCTTCCTTGCTGGGGAACGACTATGACGTGGTGGCCTGGGACCTGCCCGGCCACGGCGTCTCGCCCGCCGCCACCGAAACGTTCGACGTCGGCGCGCTGGCTGACGCCGTGGTGGACCTCGTTGATTCCATCGCCCCCGGCGCATCCTTTCACTACGCCGGCGTCTCGCTGGGCGGCGCCACCGGCCTGCAGCTGGGCATCAAGCACGGGGAACGGCTCAAGAGCCTGTCCGTGCAGTGCAGCGGCGCGAAGCTGGGCACCCCGGAGGGGTGGCTCGAGCGCGCCGAAACCGTGCGCAGCCAGGGCACGCCGGTGATGATCCAGGGCTCGGCCGAGCGCTGGTTCGCGCCGGGCTTCATGGAGCGCGATCCCGAGCTCAGCAGCCGGCTCCTGCACGCCCTGCGCGACGCCGACCGCTTCAGCTATGCGTTCTGCTGCGAGGCGCTCGCGGCTTTTGACGTGCGTGACGAACTGGGCAGCATCCGGGTGCCAACCCAGGTCATAGCCGGCGCGCTGGACGGGGTGGCCCCGCCGTCATTCGCGGAGGACGTGGCCGCAGGCATCACCGCCGGCGGCGGCACTGCCACGGCTGTCACGCTGGAGGGCGTGGCGCACCTGGCCCCCGCCGAGGCGCCTGCCCACGTGGCAGACCTGATGCGCAGCCTCATCTCCTGGGCAGAATCGCGGGGAGCAGGCGCATGAGCGGCTTCGAACAGGCGGGCGCGGAGCGTCACGGCGTGGTCCAGCCGGACGCCACCAGCCGGGACATTTACGACGGCGGCATGGTTGTCCGCCGCGAGGTCCTGGGCGATGCGCACGTGGACCGGGCCAACGCCAACAAGGACGAGTTCACCGAGGACTTCCAGGACATGATCACGCGGATCGCGTGGGGCGGCATCTGGACCCGGCCCGGCCTTTCCCGCCAGATGCGCTCCGCCGTCACCATCACCGCGATGGTGGCGCACGGGCACTGGGAAGAGCTGGCCATGCACATTCGGGCCGCCGTCCGGAACGGCCTCAGCAGGGACGAAATCAAGGAAATCCTGCTCCAGACGGCCATTTACTGTGGCGTCCCCTCGGCGAACACGGCCTTCAAGACAGCCCAAGAGGTCTTCCATGCAATGGACAGCACTGCACTGGACAGCACTGCACTGGACAACGCCGCAATGGACAACACACACACCGACGAACCCCAACCCAACTAGGTAGCGCGAAGTGTCGTTTTGACCCCCGAAAACGACACTTAGCGCTACCCAGTTGGGGAACCCAGACGCAAACCAGAGGAACGAGTTATGAACCAGGCTTTTGTGTACGACGCCGTGCGCACCCCGTTCGGAAAATTCGGGTCCGGCCTTGCCGCCGTCCGCCCGGATGACCTTGCCGCGCACGTCATTAAGGAATCCGTGAAGCGGGCCCCGGGGCTTGATCCGGAGCGGATTGATGAGGTGGTGTTCGGCAACGCGAACGGCGCCGGCGAGGAGAACCGGAACATCGCCCGGATGGGCACCCTGCTCGCGGGGCTGCCGGTGTCCATCCCGGGCACCACGGTCAACCGGCTCTGCGGGTCCTCGCTGGATGCCGCCATTATCGCCTCCCGCCAGGTCAACGCCGGTGATGCCGACCTGATGCTGGTGGGCGGCGCCGAATCGATGTCCCGGGCGCCGTGGGTGCTGCCCAAGACGGAGAAGCCCTACCCGGCCGGGGACATGACCCTGGCCTCCACCACCCTGGGCTGGCGGCTGGTGAACAAGGCCATGCCCAGGGAGTGGACCATCTCCCTGGGCGAGGCCACGGAACGGCTGCGCGAGAAGTACGGGGTGACCCGCGAAGCGCAGGACGAGTTCGCCGCGAACTCGCACAACCTCTCCGCCGCTGCCTGGGACGAGGGGTTCTACGACAACCTGGTGGCCCCGGTTCCGGGCACGGACCTGGTGCGGGATGAGGGCATCCGCCCCGGCTCGTCGGCGGAGAAGCTGGCCGGGTTGAAGACGGTGTTCCGGACCGAGGACGGCACGGTCACCGCGGGGAATGCTTCGCCGTTGTCCGACGGCGCCTCCGCGGCCTGGGTGGGGAGCGAGGCCGCGGCCGGGCTGCTGGGGCTGGACCCTTTGGCCCGGATCGCGGGCCGCGGCGCGCACGCGAACGATCCGCAGTACTTCGGGTACGCCCCGGTGGAGGCGGCGAACAAGGCCCTCGCGAAGGCGGGGATCGGCTGGGACCAGGTGGGCGCCGTCGAACTTAACGAAGCGTTCGCCGCGCAGTCCTTGGCGTGCATCAACGCCTGGGGGATCGACCACGAAATCGTGAACCGGCACGGCGGCGCGATCGCGATGGGCCACCCGCTGGGTGCGTCCGGAACCCGGATCCTGGGCACCCTCGCCCGGAGCCTGCAGGCCTCCGGGGAACGCTGGGGCGTGGCCGCGATCTGCATCGGCGTGGGCCAGGGCCTGGCCGTGGTCCTCGAAAACGTCACCGCCTCCGCAGGCACCAGCACAGGAAAGGCATAAGCGCATGCTGACTTTTGTAGATTCTGTCCGCGAGGCCGTGTCCGGCATCAAGGACGGTTCCACCGTAATGATCGGCGGGTTCGGCAACGCCGGCCAGCCGTTCGAACTTATTGACGCGTTGCTGGACTGCGGCGCCACGGACCTGACCGTGGTCAACAACAACGCCGGCCAGGGCGATCAGGGCTTGGCGCTGCTGATCAAGGAGGGCCGGGTGAAGAAGATGATCTGTTCCTTCCCGCGGCAGTCCGATTCCTGGCACTTTGACGCCAAGTACAAGGCCGGCGAGATCGAACTCGAACTCGTGCCGCAGGGCAACCTGGCCGAGCGGATCCGGGCCGCCGGGGCCGGGATCGGCGGGTTCTTCACCCCCACCGGGTACGGCACGATGCTGGCCGAGGGCAAGGAAACCCGGATCATCGACGGCCGCGGCCAGGTGTTCGAAACACCTATCCACGCCGACGTCGCCCTGATCAAGGCACTGAAGGCCGACGGCAAGGGCAACCTTGTGTACCGCAAGACGGCCCGGAACTTCGGTCCGATCATGGCCGCCGCGGCCAGGCAGACCATCGTCCAGGTCTCCGAGATCGTCCCCGTCGGGGGACTGGACCCGGAAAACGTGGTGACCCCCGGCATTTACGTCAATACTGTGGTCCGCGTGCCCGCGGTCAGTACCGCCTCCCCTGCAGGAAAGGTCGCTTGAGATGAGCACCGCAACAACCCTCCAGACCTCCGCCACACCCCTGGGCCGGGACGACCTCGCCCGGCTCGTGGCCAGGGACATCGCCCCGGGATCGTTCGTGAACCTGGGCATCGGCCAGCCCACCCTGGTATCCAACTACCTCACCGAGGAACAGAACATCACGCTCCACACGGAGAACGGGATGCTCGGCATGGGCCCCGTTGCCAAGGGCGACGAGATCGACGAGGACCTCATCAACGCCGGCAAGATCCCGGTCACCGAACTCCCGGGCGCCTCGTACTTCCACCACGCGGACTCGTTCGCGATCATGCGCGGCGGACACCTGGACATCTGTGTCCTGGGCGCGTTCCAGGTCTCCGCCACCGGTGACCTCGCCAACTGGCACACCGGGGCGCCCGGTGCGATCCCCGCCGTCGGCGGCGCCATGGACCTCGCCACCGGCGCCAAAGACGTGTTCGTGATGATGACCCTGCTGACCCGCGAAGGTGCCTCCAAGATCGTGGAATCCTGCACCTACCCGCTCACCGGCGTCGGCTGCGTCACCCGCGTCTACACAGATAAAGCCGTCTTCCTCACCGGCCCCGACGGGGTCACCGTCCGGGAAACCTTCGGCTGCACCCTCGAGGAGCTGCAGGAGCTGGTCCCCGTCCCGCTGAGGGCCGCCGCGGCAGCGTAAAAGGCCCCTAGGATTGGTTACCATGACCGACGCAGCAGCGGGGGCCCCGCAGGCCAGTGACCAGTATGTCCAGTCCCTGGCCCGCGGGCTCGCGGTGATCCGCGCGTTTGATACGGAGCATCCGGTCATGACCCTCACCGCGGTGGCTGCCCGGACCGGCCTCACCCGCGCCACTGCGCGGCGGTTCCTGCACACCCTGGTGGAGCTGGGCTATGTCAGGACCGACGGCAAGACGTTCGCGCTCACGGCCAAGGTGCTCCAGCTGGGGTACGCGTACCTGTCCGGATTGTCACTGCCGCAGCTGGCCCAGCCGCACCTTGAGGAATTGTCGCTGAAGCTTGGTGAGTCCACCTCCGCCGCCGTGCTGGACGGCACCGACATCGCGTACGTCGCCCGCGTGACGACGCGTCGCATCATGACCATAGGCATCACCGTGGGCACCCGTTTCCCCGCCTATGCCACCTCCATGGGGAGGGTGCTGCTGGCCGCGCTGTCCCCTGCCGACCTCAAGGCGTACCTTTCCGCCGCCGACATCAAGCCGCTGACCCCACGCGCGTTGGGGAGCGTCAAAGAGCTCCTGGCTGTCCTGGACACGGTCCGGTCCCAGGGCTGGTGCCTGCTGGACCAGGAACTCGAACTTGGCCTGATGTCCGTGGCCGCGCCGGTCTACGACGGATCCAAGGTGGTGGCGGCAGTGAACGTGTCCCTGCAGGCCCAGTCCGTGGCTGCCAAGCCGGACCCTGACGCCTACCTTTCATCGGTTGCCGAGGAAATCGTCGCCACCGCAAAGCTGATCTCGGCCGACCTCACGGCCCGGGGCTGACCACGCCCCTTCCGTCCTCAAACTGGAAGAGGCCGACGGCGGGTGCTTCCCGCCGTCGGCCTCTTCCTTTTTGTTGCCCGGCACTTACCGTACGTGGTTGCCCAGCTGCCGCAGCGGGGTTTTGCTCGTCTCGCGGGCCCACAGGGCACCGGCTACCGCGAGGACGGAGGAGCCTGCCACGATCCACGCGGCGGGACCCCAGTTGGCCTTGTCCGCGCCCACCAGGGCCGTGCCCAGCAGCGGGGTGAAGCCGGCGCACAGAATACCGATCTGCAGCCCGATGGCCATGCCGGAATACCGGACCTTGACATTGAAGAGCTCGGAGAACCAAGCAGGGTAGATCGCGTTGGACATGGCGTACGTGCCGGCCGTGATCAGCGTGCTGGTCAGGAAGATCATCGGGATGTTTCCGGTGGAAATCACCGAGAAGTAGACGAAGATCATGGCTCCGGAGCCCAGGACGCCGGCGATGAACACCGGACGCCGGCCGAACCGGTCCGAGAAATGGGCCATGAGCGGCTGCGTGCCGATGGCCAGGACGTTTCCGAGGATGCTGACCCAGAGCATGGTGGATGCCGGGACGCCCACGGTGACGGCGTAGGCGAGGCCGAAGGACTGCATGAACGTGTTCGTGACGGTTTCGAAGGACATCAGGGCCACTTGGAAGAACTGGGCCGGGTGGGTCTTGAACATCTTGGCGAAAGGGAGCTTCACCAGTTCGCCGTGTTCGTGCTTTTCCTCAAAGACTTCAGGTTCCTCCAGCGAGCGGCGGACCAGGTACGCGACGATCAGCACGATGATGGATCCCCAGAAGGGGATTCGCCAGCCCCAGGCGAGGCGGTCGGCCTCGCTCATGGCGGCCACGGGAAGGAAGGCCAGGGATGCCAGGACGATGCCGGCGGAGATGCCGCTCATGGCGAAGCTGGCGAAGAATCCGCGACGGCCTTCGGGAGCTTCCTCGGTGGAGAGGGCAGATGCGCCGGCGGTTTCCGCTCCTGCTGAGAGTCCTTGCATCAGCCGGAGCAGAACCAGCAGCGCGGGTGCCCAGTAGCCGGCGCTATTGAAGTCCGGCAGGATCCCAATGAGGAAGGTGGCAGCGCCCATGAGCACGAGGGTCAGGACCAGTGTGTTCTTGCGGCCGATTTTGTCGCCCAGATGGCCGAAGACGACAGCACCGAAGGGCCGGGCGACATAGGCGACGCCGAAGGTGGCAAACGACGCGATGAGCGCCACCGTGGGGTCTCCAGTGGGAAAGAAGATCTTGGAGAAGATCAGCGACGCTGCGGTCGCGTAGATAAAGAAGTCGTAATACTCGAGTGCCCCGCCAAGGAACGCGGCCAGGGCCGCTTTCCTGGCGCGCTTGAGCTGCCGTTCGGCCTCGGCAGGTGTCTGGGCCTCGGTGCCTGCTGCGATGTTCGTCATTCCGGTGATCCTTCCACGCTGAAGGCGTTGGGTTTATCGTGGATTTGTACGCATATCGAACATATGTGCGCAATGCGTTTTATAAGAGCATACTAGGTGGTGAGGCCGATCACAACGGCTCCGCCCGCAGCCCCTCCCGGCAGCGCGATGACACGGACACGAAAGGCATCACATGGAAGACCCCACGCCACCGGCCCGGTTGTTCCTGATCGGCTCCGCTGCCTCAGAGGCAATGTCGCCCCGGGTATGGAATCCCGTGCTCCGCCGGCTCGGCATCCCCTGGGCGTACGAAGCCTGGGACGTGCCACCGCAGGGCGGCATGGACCGAGTGCGGAACCGTCTGCGGGAACCGGACATCATCGCCGCGAACGTGACCATGCCCCACAAGCACTGGGCAGCTGAAGCCGCCGACGAGGCCACGGAAGAAGTCCGACTAAGCGGTGCCTGCAACATGCTGCTGCGGAAGGGGACTGCGCTGTTCGGCCACAACACCGACGTCACGGCGGTGCGGGCTCTTCTGGGCAGCGGGCCCCAGCGGCATGCCCTCCTGTTGGGGGCCGGAGGAGCGGCCAGGGCGGCTTTGATCGCACTCCGGGGGCAGGCCGGCACGGTGACCATTACCGACCGGGATCCCCGTGCCACGGAGGAACTGTCCAGCCTTGCCGGGGAGTTCGGGATGGATGCCCGCAGCGTCGGCTGGGAGCAGGCGCCGGGCCTGGCCGCGGAAGCCTCCCTCATTGTCAACGCCACGCCCATCGGTAAAGGCAGGTCCGACCGGCCCGTATGGGGCGAGGGACCGCTCGCTGCCGATGCCCTGGTCTACGACTTCGTCTACGCCGGCCACGTCACGGGAACTATTGCCCGCGCCCGTGAACTCGGCGCACGGGTGGTGGACGGCTGGGACCACCTGCGTGAGCAGGCCGTCGCGATGGTTCCCCTCCTGGGCCTGGGCGGGCGGGCCAATCCCCTGCTTGCGGAAACGCTGGAGCAGCTGAGGGACGCCCACTGAAGGATATGATCTAACAGGCTTGGCCCGGGCCACAGGGCCACAGGGGCGAGCCAGGGCGGCGAGGAAGGAACGCGCAGGTCATGGAAGAGCAGGCAGCCTACTTTGTGAAGTCGGTTGAGAAGGCCTTTGACGTCCTGCTCGCCTTCACGCCGGACCATCCGCGGCTCACCGTCTCCCAGGTTGCAGCCCGCACCGACATGACACGGGCCTCCGCGCGGCGCTTCCTCATGACCCTGGCTGACCTCGGTTACCTCCGCGCCGACGGTCCCGCCTATGAGCTGACCGCCCGCTCGCTGGATGTTGGCAGGTCCTACCTGGCCGGCCTGACGCTCCCCGGTGTGGCTGAGCCCCACCTCAAGAATCTGGCCGCCGACCTGAACGAAACAACGGCTTTGTGCATCCTGGAGGGTGCCGACGTCGTCTACGTTGCCTGCGTGCCGTCGCCTCGGCTGCTGAGCGTCACCATCACCGTGGGCACCCGGTTCCCGGCCTGGGCAACCTCCATGGGCAGGGTCCTCCTTGGCGGACTGCCGGAGCCTGAGTTCCATCGGTACCTCGAAGCGGTCCAGCTGCACCGCTATACCCACCGTTCGGTCGCCACCGTGGAGCACCTCCGTGCCGAAGTTGAGGCAGCCCGGGACAGGGGATGGTCCATGGTGTCCGAGGAGCTGGAGGAGGGCCTGCGGGGCGTGGCCGTACCTGTCTGGCGCGGCAACGACATTGTTGCCGCAGCCAACGTGTCGCTGCAGACCCACCGGGCCTCCGCCGCCGAAGTCGAAAAGACCGTCGTCCCCCGACTCATGGAGACGGCTCGGCGGATTGCCCTCGACTTTGGCGGGCCCGGCACGGCGCACGAGTCCCCGCACCCAGGCCCTGGGCGGCCTGACAGGCGAATCGTTACCGCAACGCCCGGCAGGCCACTCCCGCCGCCGCGGCTTGAGCCATAGACTCTAGCCAACTACGTGCAGCAGAGCCGCTCCGCGACGTTCCCGCCGGTCAGCCGGCAGGGCGCCACCCGTGAGGCCCTGCCGCGAGCTACTGCAGCGAGGGGAGTTGGCGGGTGAAACTGGGCATACCGCGGGAACGCCGGGAGGGTGAACGGCGTGTGGCGGCCACACCGGAAACGGTGAAGCAACTGGCGGCGCTCGGCGTCGAGGTACTCCTGGAGGAAGATGCCGGTGCGGCGGCAGGGTATCCGGACCTGGCATACACCCAGGCCGGTGTGCACCTCGTCCGTGAACTCGACCTGGCCCAACTGGATGTCCTGGCCCACGTCCGGCCCCTGGACCCGGAAACCGCCCGCTCCCTGAAAAGGGGAGCCGTTACGGTGGGGCTCGCATCGCCGTCGTCCGAACTCCCAACGGTTGAAGCGCTCGCCGAGGCCGGGGTGACCGCCTTTGCCCTGGAACTGGTGCCCCGCATCTCCCGGGCCCAGTCCATGGACGCCCTCAGCTCCCAGGCCCTGGTGGCCGGCTACCGGTGCGTCCTGGAAGCGGCCATCCGGCTGCCCAGGTTTTTTCCGCTATACATGACCGCCGCCGGGACCGTTCCGCCCGCCCGTGTCCTGGTGCTCGGCGCCGGCGTGGCGGGCCTCCAGGCCATCGGCACCGCAAAACGCCTGGGTGCGCGCGTCTTCGCCAACGACATCCGCCCGGCCTCCGCGGACGAGGTGGCATCCATGGGCGGCACCTTCGTCCGGCTGGACCTGGAAGCAGGCGAGGCGGCGGGGGGTTACGCCCGCCAGCTCAGTTCCGACGCCGGCACCCGGCAGCGCCAGCTGCTCGCCCCGCATGTGGCCCAGGCGGACGTGCTGATTACGACGGCGGCCGTCCCGGGCAGGCGTGCCCCGCTCCTGGTCACCACCGAAATGGTGCAGGGCATGCGGGCCGGATCCGTCGTCGTCGACCTCGCCGCAGAGTCCGGCGGCAACGTCGAAGGCGTGGTACCCGGCCAGGACATCCCGGTGCCCACGGCGGACGGCTCCGGCTTCGTCACGCTGGTGGGCCTGAAGGATGCCCCCTCGGCCATGGCTTCGGATGCTTCCCGCCTCTACGCGAAGAACGTTGCCAACCTGATTGCGCTCATGGTCCGGGACGGCGCCCTGGTCCACGACTTCAAGGACGAAGTGCTGGCGGGCGCCTGCCTGACCCATGACGGGGAAGTGCAGCACCAGCCGACGGCGCAACTCCTGGCGGAGCGGGCCGGCAGCCGGCGGGAAGGGGTGCTCTGATGGACGGGATCAGCCTGCTGACCATCACGGTGCTGGCGGTGTTCGTCGGCTTCGAGGTGGTTTCGAAGGTCTCCAGCACCCTGCACACGCCCCTGATGTCCGGCGCCAACGCCATCCACGGGATCATCCTGGTGGGCGCCATCATTGTGGCCGGCCAGGCAGCGGACCCGTGGGTGCTCGCGGTGGCCCTCCTCGCCGTCGTCCTTGCCACCGCCAACCTGGTGGGCGGTTTCGTGGTGACCGACCGGATGCTGCACATGTTCCATGCAAAGAAACCGGCGGGCACAAAAGGGGCGGCGGGGAAGGTGGACGGCAGATGAGCATCCTCGATCCCGTGTGGACCTCGCTCCTGTACCTCATTGCCGCTGTGTTCTTCATCCTGGCGCTGCGCGGGCTCAGCTCCCCGCGGACGGCCCGCCGCGGCAACCTGGTCGGTGCTGCCGGCGCCCTGATCGCCGTCGTCACGGTGTTCCTGTCCGCCAGGCTGGAGAACATCCCCTGGATCCTGGCGGCCATAGCCGTGGGCTCAGCGGTGGCGGCCCCTGTGGCGCGCCGGGTCAAAATGACGCAGATGCCGCAGCTCGTGGCGCTTTTCAACGGCGTGGGCGGCGGGGCGGCGGCGCTGGTGGCGCTCCTGGAACTCAGCCATGCCGGCGACCCCTGGATGCGGCTGGCGATTGTCTTCACCCTCATGGTGGGCGCCGTGTCCTTCGCGGGCTCGGGGGTCACGTTCGCGAAGCTGCAGGAACTCATGACAACGCGGCCGGTGCTGTTCCCGGGCCTCCCCGTGGTGATGGCCGCGGTGCTGCTCGCCGCCGTCGCGGCCGCGGCCGCCGTCGTTTTCAGCGGTTCCCTCCCGCTCGCGGCGCTGCTGCTGGTCCTCGGCCTGGCGGCGGGCATCCTGCTGGTGCTGCCCGTGGGCGGGGCCGACGTCCCGATCGTCATCTCGCTGCTGAACGCCTTTACGGGCCTGGCCGTGGCGGCGTCCGGCGTGGTGCTGGGGAACGTGCTCCTGGTGGTGGCCGGCACGCTGGTGGGCGCCTCGGGCACCATCCTTACCCGGGCCATGGCGGCTGCCATGGGACGGAGCGTGGCCGGCATCCTGTTCGGTGCCTTCCGGGGAGGTTCGACGGCGGGATCCACCGCCGTGAGCGAGCGTCCGGTGCGGTCCTCCAGCGCGGAGGACGTGGCGGTGCTCCTGGGCTACGCGCAGCGGGTGATCATTGTTCCGGGCTATGGCCTGGCGGTGGCGCAGGGCCAGCACACGGCCGCCGAACTGGCGCTGGCCCTTGAAGGGCGGGGCATCGAGGTGGACTTCGCCATCCATCCCGTGGCAGGCCGGATGCCCGGTCACATGAACGTGCTCCTGGCAGAGGCGAACGTGCCGTACGAGTCGCTGAAGGAAATGGGCGAGATCAACCCGCAGTTCAAAACCGCGGATGTTGCCCTGGTGGTGGGAGCGAACGACGTCGTGAACCCCGCGGCCAAGACGTCCCAGGGCTCGCCCATCTACGGCATGCCCATCCTGGAAGTGGCCGACGCCCGGCAGGTGATCTTCCTCAAGCGGTCCATGCGGCCGGGTTTCGCCGGGATCGAGAATGACCTCCTCTACGAGCCCCAGACCTCCCTGCTGTTCGGCGACGCAAAGGATTCACTGGCGCAGGTGCTCGGGGCGGTCAAGGCGCTGTAGCTTCCTGCCTGCTGCCTGCCCGCTTCGAACCCCTCGCGGGGCAGGCTAGTCTTCTTTCAGAAGTAGCCTTTCCATTCGCCACCAAAGGACGCCATGACTGCCAACAGCTCCACTTCACTCCAGCGCGCTGCAATCATCGTCAATCCAGCCAAGCCCGTGGACATCGACGTGCGCGGCCTGGTGGCCAAGCACTGTGTGGAAAACGGCTGGGGCGAGCCGCTGTGGTTCGAAACCACCAAGGAGGATCCCGGCGTCGGGCAGGCCAAGGACGCACTTGCCCAGGGCGCGGACATTGTCATCGCGGCAGGCGGCGACGGAACCGTGCGGTGCGTCGCCGAGGTCCTCTCCGGGGGCGACGTCCCGATGGGCCTGCTCCCGCTCGGCACGGGGAACCTCCTGGCCCGCAACCTGGGAATGGATGTCACGGACTACGACGGCGCCATGGCCGGTGCCCTGATCGGAACCGAGCGGAAGATCGACGTCGTCCGCGCCCGCCGGAGCGATCCGGACAAGGAGCAGCTGTTCCTGGTCATGGCCGGGGTGGGATACGACGCCACCATCATGGCCGACACCAACGAGGACCTGAAGGACAAGGTGGGCTGGCTGGCCTACGTGGACGCCGGCATCCGCAACCTCCCGGGCAAACCGGTGAAGGCCACCATCGTGATTGACGGCAAGACTGCCGTGCACCGCGGGGTCCGCAGCGTCATGGTGGGCAACTGCGGCAAGGTCCAGGGCGGCCTGGAGATCTTCCCGGAAGCCAAGATGGACGATGGCCTGCTGGACGTTGCCGTGCTGGCCCCGCACCACGGAAAGCTGGGCTGGCTGTCCGTGGTTGCGGGGATGATCGGCAAGGGCCGGGGCAAGGACACCGCGGTGGAGTACTACCAGGGCAAGACCGTTGAGATCACCCTGGAGCACAACGACGACTACCAGCTGGACGGCGACCACGAAGGCCAGGGCAAGCACGTCCTGATGACCATGGACCCGTCGGCTTTGACCGTCCGGATGTAGCCGTCGCTAGGCCAGGAGTTTCCCCCACCGCGGGTCAAGCAGCGGTGCGCCGGCGAGCCTGAGGGCGTGCCAGAGGGTCACTGCCACGGAATCCAGCACGGGCACGCCGGTGCCTTCCTCGATCCCGGCCGTGATGTTGGCACCGTAGAGGTTGGTGCACAGGTAGACAAGGGCGTCCGGCGCGGTCGAAGCGAGTTCCAGGGAACCGGGCCGCATTTCGTCATCGGTTACCCGGGCGAAGGACTCATTGTCGCTCAGGCCCAGGGTGCGGTGGTCCACCGTCTTGATGCCTTCCCGCTCGTAGGAGGCGATCACCTGGTGGTTCACGTCCTCCGTATAGGGCGTGAACAGCGCTATCCGTTCCGTACCGAAGCTCCGGAAGGCCTCGAGGTAGGCCAGGGTGGACGTGGTGGCAGGGATGCCGGTGGCGTCGGTGATTTCGTGCACGAGTTCCTGGTCGTGGGCCGAGCCCAGCCAGGAGCCGGAGGTGCCGTTCCAGGCGATAACGTCCACGTCCGCCGTCGCAAGCAGCCTGGCAGCCTCCCGCATCACGGCGGGATCAAACTGCCGGTCCGAGGAGTCGTCCAGTGCGATCCTGGTGACGGGGATGCGCGTGAAATGGACGGTGACGTCAGTCCGGTCACCGAGGATACGGTAGGTCTGCGGTTCCAGGCAGGTGTTGGAGGACGGCACGATCATGCCGATCCTGTGCGGGCGCGTGGTTGAAGGCATGGGGGGCTCCTAGAGGGCTGCGGCGGCAACGCCGGCGGGGATGGCGGGATGGTGGTGGCGGAAGCCGTTGCGGGCGACGAAGCGTCCGGCAGCGCCGGGATCATGGAATCCATCGGAATCCAGCACCACGCGGCCGTGGGACACAACGACGGCGGGCCAGCCGGTCAGTGCCATCCCGTGGAAGGGGGAGAAGTCCGTCCCCATGTGCAGGGCGCCGCCGTCGACGGAACGCTCCTCGGCCGGGTCGAAAACCACCAGGTCGGCGTCAAACCCTTCCTCGATGCGGCCCTTGCCGGGAACGGCGTTAATCCGGGCAGGACCGGCGGAAAATACCTCCACGAAGTCCTCCACGCTGGCGCCGGCGGAGGTCATGGCGGTGAAGGTGACAGGCATGCGCGTCTCCACGCCCGGCAGGCCGTGCGGCATGGCCCGGACGTCGTCGGTGCGCTCGCGTTTCTGGGACAGGTCGTAGCAGGAGTGGTCCGAGGACATGGCGTGGATCGCCCCTGAGGTCAGCCGCTCCTTCAGCGCGGCCACTGTTTCGGCATCGCGCATGGGCGGGCAACACGCGTACCACTCCGGAAACCTTGAGGCGTATACGGAGTCATCGAGGGTGACGTAGTGGGGGCAGGTCTCGGAGAAGGCCGCCAGTCCGCGTGCGCGTGCTTCGGTTACCAGGTCCACCGCCCCCGGCGTTGACTGGTGGACAAAGTACACGGGAGCGGAGGTGTATTCCGCCATGGCGAGCGTTTCCTTGACAGACACTTCCTCGGCAAGTCCGGGCCGGGTCCGGTGCAGGTGCCCTATGCCGATCCTGCCGTCCTGTGCGTGTTGTTCCGTGCAGTCGCTGATGATCGGATCATGTTCGGCATGGATATACGTGAGTCCGTCCAACCGGACCATCTCACGCATGACCTTGAGGATAGTGTCCCCGTCCGCCATGGTGGTGCCGCGGTTCGTGGTGTACATCTTCACGGAGCGCACACCCTCCGCGGCGAGCTGTTCGAGCTGCCACGGCACGGTTTCATCCCAGGTGATGACAGCGCCGTGGAGGGCGACGTCGCACCGGGACTCGGTGGCCAGCTCCTTCTTGTGAAGCACGGCTGCGAGCGGCGTTTCCTGGGCGTCCCGGGGAATGCCGAAGTCGATGATGGTGGTGGTGCCGCCCCAGAGGGCCGCGGTGGACGTGGTGCGGTAGTCGTCCAGGGTGCGGAAGCGCCCGGTCACCTGGGCCACGTGGCAGTGTCCGTCCACGCCCCCGGGGATGACCAGCATCCCGGTGGCGTCGATGGTCCGCACGGCCCCGGGCGCGGGTTCAGTGGCGTCGAGGAGTTGCGTGATCACACCGTCCCGGACAACGATATGGGCGATCCGGCGTCCGAAACTGTTGACGACGGTGGCGTTGGCAATGACAAGGTCTGGCTGGGGGGACATCGGTGTCCTTCTTCTGATGAAAGCGGTCTAAGTGGCTGGTACCGCCGGAGCGGCGCTGTTCCGGGCTGCGGAGAGGGCGGCGTCGAGGTTTTCACTGAGCCCCCTGCGGTCCTTTGGCGGTGGCGGGGCGAAGGCGCCTGCGCGGTGCGGACCGGACTGGAGCCCCACCACGGCCTCCGCCATCCGGATTCCGGCGGAAATGCCGTCAACAACAGGCACGGGAATCTCCCCCTCGAGTTCCCGGGCCAGTCCTGCGAGGGGAGCCCCGGCCAGGATAACGACGTCGGCTCCGTCCTCCGCGACGGCCTGCCGGCTCAGTGCCAGGAGGGTCTCCTTGAAGTCCTGTTGGACTGAGCCGATGCTGTTGAGTGTTTCGTTGATGGATCGGATGGAAGCGAGCCTTCCGAGGAGGCCGAACCGTTCCACGCAGTCGCGGTACCAGGGCTTGATCCGGTCCGAGATGGCAATGATGGAAAACCGGTGCCCCTGCAGGGCGGCGGCGCAGAGCGCGGCTTCGGTGATGCCGATCACCGGCACGCCGGCCAGTTCCTTGAGGGCAGGCATGCCGGGATCGCCGAACGCAGCCACCACCACTCCGTCCACGGGATCGGCGCCGGGCCGGGTATGTTCGGCGATGATTTCGGCGACGGCGCCGGCGGCGATGAGGGATTCGAAGCGGGTCTCGATGTATTCCACGCCATGGCTGGCGGTGCGGACCACCAGTTCGGTGCCCGGTGCAGCAGACCGCAGGGCTTCGGATTCGATCAGGGCAGTGACATCGTCGCTGATGTTGGGGTTGATGACGAGGAGTCTCATTTTTTCTTCCGGTGAAGTTGGGGTTCTGTTTTCTGGAAGTCCTCCGGGAACTGCTCGCGGTACTTGCCGATGTGTGAGGCGGACTGGGCCGCGGCCGTGTCCGGGTCTCCGCTGGCGATCGCGGCATACAGGGCGCGGTGTTCCTGGATGAGTTCGGGCAGGTCGCTGACGTGCCGGAACAGCCAGTGCATGCGCCCCTGGAGCGGTTCAAGCGCGGACTTGAGGAAGTTGTTGTCCGCAATGCGGGTGATGGCGTCGTGGAATTCGCTGTTGGCACGGTGGGCTTCGCGGACGGCGCCCTTCGCGAGGAAACCCTCGGCGTCGTCGAGCAGGCCCTTCAAATATGCCAGGTCCTCCTGGGTTGCCCGCACGGCGGCAAGCCGGCATGCCAGCACTTCAAGGGACTGCCGGACGTCAAAGAGGTCCTCTACGTCCTTGGGGCTCAGGGTGCTGACTTCTGCGCCCCGTGCACCGCGGTCGCTGATGAGGCCCTCCTGGCGGAGCATGCGGAGTGCTTCCCGCACGGGCAGCCTGGAGACGGCGAATTCCGCCGCCAGGTCCCGTTCCACCAGCCGCGTGCCGGGAGCGTAGTGTCCTTCGAAAATCCGGGTGCGGAGGGTATCCCGGACGGCCTCGCGCAGCGGGCGTTCCTTGTCCTGGGTATCTTCTGCGGTAAGCATGGTGCTCCATTCGGATTCTTCGTGTGGCGTTTGCTCCCGGCAGCGGGGGCGTGGATGGAATGTTGCCTTGGATGGCTAGCTTAGACAGGAAGCCGCTTGTTGTAGTTCAGGGTCAGGACGGAGGCGCCCATCACGATCGCGGAGCCTACGAAGTAGAGCAGTGCCCAGGTGTAGGAACCGGTGGCCCCGACGATCAGGCCTACGGCGATGGGAGTGACGAAGCCGGAGATGTTGCCGCTGAAGTTCATGGCACCGCCCAGCACGCCGGCATTGGTACGCCCGCCCAGGATGGAGGGGATGCTCCAGAAGAGGCCCACCCACCGGAGGAAGAACATCACCATCGACAGCAGCACTACAGCGGTTGTGGAATCCGGGACCACCGTGACACCGATGAGGCCGCCGATAACCACGGCGCTGGAGATGCCCAGCAGGGTGCGCATCACACGGTTGGCTGAGGCGCCGGAGGCACGCCACTTGTCGGCGATGGTGCCGCCAATGATTTCGCCCACGAACCCTGCTCCGAAGATCACGAAAGTGGACCAGCCGATGGTCTTGAGGTCAAACCCCTTGGCCTGGGCGAGGTAGAGCGGTCCCCAGGTCAGCAGGCCGTAGAACACGCCGTTGAAGCCCAGCCAGCCGAAGCACATGGCCCAGAAGGAACGGAACCGCAGGTAGGGGAGCAGGGCGCGCTTGCCCTGGCTGCCGTCCAGCTTTGCCTCGGCGTCCTCTGCTGCGTGGGAAGCCTCGATGTACGCCGCTTCTGCCTCGTTGACGCCGCGGTGGTCACGGGGGTTGTCGCGGACGTACCACCAGACGGCGAGGCCCATGAGGACAGTTGCAGCACCGGCGATGACGAAGGCCAGGCGCCAGCTGCCCGTTGACGCGATCAGCCCCGCGATGATGATGCCGCCGAGGCCGGCGCCCAGGGGTGCGCCCGCGTCGAGGATGGTTGCGCCGCGGCCACGCTCGGATTTGTGCATCCAGATGGCGTTCAGTTTGCCGCCGGCAGGCATGACCCCGGCCTCGGTGACCCCGATGCCCATGCGGGCAATGAACATGCTGAGGAAACCGCCGGCCATGCCGGAGGCAGCAGTGGCCGCACCCCAGCCGACGCAGGACGCCGTCATGACCTTGCGGGGTCCGAATTTGTCGATGAGCCAGCCAACGGGAATCTGCATCAGGGCGTATGTCCAGAAGAAGGCGGAAAGCAGGAGGCCCACGAGCTCCGGGGCAAGGTTGAATTCTTTCTGGATGATCGGGAGCGCAACGGAAATGGAACCGCGGTCGATGTAGTTGACTGCGACCAGGACCAGCAGCAGCAGGAAGAGCTTCCAGCGGACAGCGGTGCGTCGTTGCACCCCGTCCTTCTGTGGTTCACCTGCGGTGGCGGAATCCAGGCTGCCGTCAGCGGCGGCTGTTTCAGTATTCGGGAAAGACACGGCTTCTCCTTCACGGGGAAGTTTGCGGATAGGGGAGGAACGAACGGGCGGGCGCGGCCGGCATTCGAGGGGCCCGGCCTGCGGGTGGAGGACAAACGAGAGGGTGGGGGATCCGGAGCGCATACCTGCTCTTTGCCATTTTTGGGATCCCAATTTGGGATCCCAAAATCAAAGGTAGAAGTGACCGGGACCACTGTCAAGGCTTTTTTCCGTGCGGGACCGTTGCAGCTCGAAAAACCGCTTTGTGACTGCCCGAACCCCAACTGAGTAGCGCTAAGTGTCGTTTTGGAGGGTCATAACGACACTTAGCGCTACCTAGTTGGGGAGGCCCGGGGCCGGACGGTGGGCCAGGATTTCGGCCAGCTCGGCAAGCCGGTGGGCACGGGCCGATTCCGCCGGGGTGAACGGCTCCCCGGGACGCACAAAGGTGATGGGGCCGTGCCAGGCCGTGGGAATCTTGAGCCGCGTTCCGGCGTCGTGCCTTTCCAGGCGCGCCTCGGCCGGGGAAAGAATCCGTGCCCGCAGCAGTTCGGCCACGGCAAGCGGCAGTTCATCCGGCGCGTCGGCGATCCGCGCCGCGAGGCTGAGCGCCTTCGTCTGGCCGTCCGCCATGGCCAGGGCTGTGGTGGGCCAGGCGCGGGACCGGGTGCCGCCGGCCTGCTGCAGCGCCTCGAGCAGCTGGTGTTCGTCCACATCACCGGGCGTCGACAGTACGAACTCGTCCAGCACGCCGCCGGCCACGGGGTGCACGTGGATGCTCAGGATGTTCGTGTCCAGGCGGGCCAGGGCCTTGGTCACCTTCTGCAGCGATCCCGGCTCGTCCCGCAGGACGGTGCGGGCCCGCCACAACGCCGGCGCCACAGCCAGCCGCCGCCGCTGCCGCAGGGCCGGAGCATGCAGCCAGCCGCGGAGCACCCGCGCCGCGGAGGGTTCCGCCACCCAGATGACCAGGACGGTGGCGGTGACGGTCAACACGAGGACCTTGGCCAGGTAGGGGAGCTCGGTGCCCACCACCAGGGCGTGGACCAGGAGTTCGATCGGAAGCATCACGGCCACGTTGGCCAAGGTCAGGCGCGTCCGGGTGGGTTCCGGCATTAGGCCGCAGACCTCGCAGCTCAGTTCAGCCTCGGGAGTGGTCCTTGCGCTGGGCTTCATGGTCCAAGGATTGCGCGGCGCTGTTTCGCGGGTGTTGCCCGGCTGTTCCGATCTCGCGACGCGCGCCGGGCGTAGGATTCTGGAGGAACGTCAGCGCAGCCGCCCCGTCAAACCGGAAACCGGGCCTCCCAGGCACCCTGTCCCGCAGGAAAGGCGCTATTCCACGTGAAGCTGCTCGCTGAAATGTTCAGCATCGCTCCCGGCAACAAGGACCACCACCCGGCCCTGAGGTGCGCGGTGGGCGTCTTCGTTCCGCTCTTCTCCCTGGTGCTGCTGGGCCGGCTGGATTTGGCCATCTTCGCGTCCTTCGGTGCCTTCACCGGGATTTACGGCCGCGGCGAACCCCACGGCACCCGTTTTGCCCTGCAGCTGCGGGCGGGGTCGCTCATGCTGCTGGTTATCCTCCTCGCAGCGCTCGCCGCCCGCGCGGGTGCGGCCTGGGGACTGGATGACGCCGGTGCCACCTGGCTCCTGGTCCTGGCCACCACGCTTGTGGCAGGCGGCTGTTCGGTGGCCATTTCCTGGTTTCGGCTGCGGCCTGCGGGGTCCCTCTTCCACATCTTCGCCTTCGCTGCCATCGCCTCGATCCCCAACCAGCCGCCGCTGTGGGAGGGCATGCTGGTTGCCGCCGCCACCACGGCCTTTTCCCTGCTGGTGGGCTTCTCCTCACGGGTGCTGCCCAGCCACCGCACGGCATGGGTCCGGCCGCGGCCCATCCGCCGCACCCCGGAAGAAAAGCGCGCCGCCTGGCTTGAGGGCCTCGGTTACCTGGTGGCTGCCGGGCTGGCCGGTGCGCTGGCCACCTGGGCCGGCAACAGCCTCGGGTTCGGCCACAACTACTGGGCCATGGTGGCGGCCGTCGTTCCGCTGGTGGGCCACACCACGCGGCACCGTGTCCGCCGCGGCGTGCAGAGGATCATCGGCACCGTGCTCGGGCTGGTGGTGATGGCGGGGATCCTGGTGCTGGGGCTTCAGCCGTGGCAGACCGTGCTGGTCATGGCGCTGTGCCAGTTCGGCGCCGAAATGTTCATCATCCGCCAGTACCTGCTGGCCCAGGTATTCGTCACGCCGCTGGCATTGGTGTCCACCCTGCTGGTGGTCCCGTCCTCGCCCGGGATCCTCCTCCGCGACCGCATTATCGAGACGGTGATCGGAGCCGTCGTCGGCATTGCCGTGGTGCTTGCCCCCGGAGCCGGGCGCCGCTTCCGGGAACGGACGACGACGGCGCCTGCCAAGGGTGCGCCGCCCGCCTGAGATTCCGCATGGGTAGGCTTGACCCATCCATTCAACGGAAGCGCGGGTGTGCGATGGCCAATTCTGCCTCGGGTGACTCGGTGGTTGACCGGATCGTCCGGCTGATCTCTGCCTTTCCGGAGGACGTCAGCGCCCTGCAGCTGGCGGAACTCGCTGAACGCGCGGGTTTGCCGCTCACCACCACCCACCGGCTGGTCCGGCAGCTCGCCGGCCACGGCCTGCTGGAGGCCGCTCCTGGAGGCATGGTGCGCCCCGGGCTCAGGCTCTGGGAACTCGTCAACCGCACCGCCCCAACCCTTGCCCTGCGCCAGGCGGCCATGCCGTTCATGGAAGACATCCAGCAGGTCCTCAACCAAAACGTGAACCTGGCGGTGCTGGACGGCTGGGAAGCCCTCTTCGTCGAGCGGCTGTCCCGCCGCGGCTCGGTGGCCAACCGGGCCCGGGTGGCCGGCCGGATGCCCGTGCATACCTCGTCCGCGGGCCTGGCGCTGATGGCGCACCAGGACAAGCTGCTCCAAAGCCGGTACCTCGAGCAGTTTGAGGACCCCGACGGGAAGATCGGCACGGACGCTGTCCGGGTGCTGCTCAGCGAAACGTTCCACCAGGGCTATGCGCAGCTGAAGGGCGTTGTGGATCCGGACACCTGGGGCATCGCCGTCCCCGTGCTGGACCTGCGCCAGCGCGCGGTGGCCTCGCTCGGCGTCGTGGTTCCCTTGCAGGAGATGCGCCTGCAGGCCCTGGTGCCCGCCCTGCAGACAGCCGCACGGGGTATTGCGCGGAGGCTTGCGGAACCGTAACCGGAAAGATCTGCCTTCCGTTCAACGGAATTGGAATATCAGGGTGCACCGGCCGGCGCGCACACTGGAGGCAGAAGCACCCATCGGCCGGCAGCCGGCCCCGCAACGAAGCGAGAATGCCATGGCACGAACAATCATCACCACCCAGGTGGCCATCATGGGCGCAGGCCCGGCCGGCCTGATGCTGTCCCACCTGCTGGCCAAGGCCGGGATCGACTCCACCGTAATTGAAGTCCGCAGCCACAAGGAGATCTCCGAGACCGTCCGCGCCGGCATCCTGGAGCACGGCACCGTCAACCTGCTGGTGGAAAGCGGCGTCTCGGACCGGGTCCTGCGCGACGGCGACCGGCACGACGGCATTGAACTGCGCTTCAACGGCGAAAGCCACCGGGTGGACTTCAAGGATCTGGTGGGGGAATCAGTGTGGCTGTACCCGCAGACTGACGTTTTCCTGGACCTCGCCGCCCGCAGGAAAGCCGACGGCGGCGACGTCCGCTACAGCGTCACGGACACCACGGTGCATGACCTTGAGGGCACGCCGAAAGTCTGGTTCACGGACTCCGAGGGCGTGGAGTACGAAGTCCGGGCCGACTTCCTGGTGGGGGCGGACGGGTCCCGCAGCCACTGCCGGTTCCAGATCCCGGAGGCGCACCGCAAGTGGTACTTCCATGAGTACCCCTTCGCCTGGTTCGGCATCCTGGCCGAAGCCCCCCGCAGCGCCGACGAGCTCATCTATGCCAACTCCGCCAACGGCTTCGCCCTGATCAGCCAGCGCACCGAGACAGTCCAGCGGATGTACTTCCAGTGCGACCCCAAGGAGAACGTGGCCGAGTGGGATGACGAACGGATTTGGGCCGAGTTCCGCAGCCGGGTCAACGGCAACGGCTTCGTGCTCAAGGAAGGCCCCGTCATCGACAAGATGGTCCTGCCCTTCAGGAGCTTCGTCCACACGCCCATGCGCTACGGGAACCTGTTCCTCGCGGGAGATGCCGCCCACACGGTCCCGCCCACCGGCGCCAAGGGCCTGAACCTGGCCATCCACGACGTCAAGATGCTCTTCGAAGGGCTGGACAGCCACTACAACTCCGGCTCGGAGCACCTGCTGGAGACGTACAGCGACCGTGCCCTGGAGCGGGTGTGGAAGGCCCAGCAGTTCTCCTACTGGATGACCACCATGCTGCACACCCCTGCCGATGCGGATGACTTCTCCCGCGCCCGCCAGCTAGGGGAACTCAATTCAGTGGTGTCGTCCAGGCACGGCATGGCCTACCTCGCCGAGGCCTACACGGGCTGGCCGGGCACGCCTTAGAAGTACGCGCGCGGAGGTACCCGTGTGGAGGTACGACGGCGGGGCTGGCGCCGCCTCAGGCGGCAGGCCGGCGTCGTGCACGGCAGCGGAAGGGCCTCAGGGCGCAAGCAGCCGCCGAACTGCTGCGGCGATGGCTGCAGCATCAGGCTGCCCGTCCCGCCGGACCGTGAGCAGGTGGAGTATCACGCCGTCGCCGTAGTCGGCCACGTCCCGGGCCCGGGCGGCCGCATCGGTTACCCCAAGCGCCGCGAGGGTATTTTCCATGCCGCCCACCAGCCGGAAGTGCCCTGCCTTAACCGCGTCCGGCTGGTCCAGGGACAGGGCAAGGCGGGCGCGGGTGAGGGCCGCATGCTTCCCGGTGAGTGACAGCACCAGCCCGGCCAGCTGGTCTGCCAGTTCCGCAACGGTTCCCGGCGGGCCCGACGGGGCGAGGTCCTGGAGCAGCTGGCCGTCGAGCTGCTCCATGCGGCCCAGCGCGGCCTCCACGAGCGCCGCGCGGGTCCGGTAGTAGTTGGACGTTGTGCCTTCCGCGAGCTGCGCCGCCGCGTCAACGGCCCGGTGCGTGAGGCCCTTCATGCCTTTGTCCGCCACCACCCGGAGGGCGGCGTCCATCAGTTCCGTGCGGCGGTCAGGCATGCGCCCAGTCTAATTGACCGTTTCGCAAATACTACAAAAGTAGTAAAGTCGCCAGCATGGAGACAATTGCGATTGTTGGCGGCGGCATTGCCGGCCTGGCGCTGGCCGCGGGCCTGGACCACAGCCGGTTCCAGGTGACGGTGTACGAGAAACGGCCCGGGCTGCCGGCCGTGGGCAACACGCTGGGGATGTGGCCCAACGCCCAACGTGCCCTTGCGCGTCTGGGAATCCTTGAAGAGGCGCGGGCGGTCAGCCCGGTGCTCGGCAGCGGATCGGTCCGTGACGCCCAGGGAGAGCCCTGGATCACCGTCAACGCGGGGGAGATGTTCGGCATTTCCCGGGCTGACCTGCTGCGGTTGCTGGACGGTGCCGTCCCGGGAACCGTCCGCCGGATCACCAGCACCGTCAGGTCACTTCCCGACGACGGCAGCCTGGTGGTCGGGGCCGACGGCGTGCACAGCGCAGTCCGGCGGGAGGTCTGGGGCGCCGGAAAGGAGGCCCGCCTCACCCCGTACCTTGCCCTCCGCGGGACCCTGCCTGCTCCGGTCAGCCACGACGAGGTGGGCGAATACTGGGGCCGCGGCGACCTGTTCGGCATGGCTGCCGCCCGGGGAGGGTCCTTCTGGTGGGCCAGCTACCGGTCCGCGATGGGCCCGTACGGAATTGACGCAGCATCAGCCCTGGAATACGCCCGGGAGCGCTATTCCAGGCACGCGCCCGCCATCCGCCGCACGCTGGCCGCAGCCACGCCCGAAGCATGCCTGGTCCAGCGGCTCTGGACAGTTCCGCATCTTGGCTCCTACGTCCGTGGACGTGCCGTGCTCATCGGCGATGCCGCACACGCCATGATGCCCACCTTGGGGCGTGGCGCCTGCGAGTCGTTGGTGGATGCCGTAACACTGGCTGGCCTCCTCAACACGCTGCCAGAAGGCCAGGCACTGCATGCCTACAACCGCCAGCGGTGGCTTCGCACGCGGGCTCTGAGCCTGGCATCCGCCGCGCTGGGACGCGTCGCCTTTGCGGACGGTGCCCAGCCGCTGCGTGACGGCCTCCTCAGGCTTGCCCGACGGCGGAACGGACGCACCGCCGTCGTCAGCGGTTCTGCCGGGTGATCACCGGACGGTAGCGGCCGGCTGCGGCGCGTCCGCCCCGAACCCGGCGGCCCCGGGGACCCCGGGGCCAGGGGCGGCAGATGCGGGCGGAAGGGCCGGCAGCCGCTTTTTCCGCGACCCGCCCCGGCTGGAGCGGCCGTACACCAGGTACATGGTCACCCCGGTGATGATCATCAGGAGCACGGTATACACAAAGGTGTTGGCGACGCCGTCCACACCCTCCGCGCCATCCGTGTTCGCCTTGATGACCAGGCCCAGCGGCTGGACCAGGGGGTGGGCCAGGAAGATCGCGGTGTCGTAGTCGTCGAGCAGGCTGTTGAAGTTCAACGCCGTAATGGCGGCGGCAGCCGGGAGCACCAGCGGCAGGAGGATCCGCCGGAAGACATACAGGGTCTTTGCGCCCATGATGGCCGCCGCTTCCTCCAGGGAGGAATTCACGGAAGCAAAGGACGCTTTGAGCATGCGCAGCGTGAACGGGATTTTGACCGTCACGAAAGCGATCAGCAGGATCACGGTGGTGCCGGTGAGCACTGCCCCGCCCACCAGGGGATTGGGGTGGTCGTAGCTGATGATGAGGCCAAGGGCCAGCAGTGCGGACGGCAGGATCCAGGGGATGTGGAGCAGGTATTCGAAGACCGACGCCACCCAGTTTTTGTACTTCTGCAGCAGCCTGGCCACAAACAGCAGCCCGCCCACGGCAATCACGGCGGCCAGGGCGCTGTACAGCACGCTGACGATGAACGGCCGCAGCCCCGACGGCTGGGTGAGGACCCGCTGGTAGTTCTCGAGCGTCAGGCTGCCGAGCGAAAGCTGGCCGGTCTGGATGGCAGCGCCGTCGGCGAACGAGTACAGGACAATCAGCACCACCGGCAGCGTGTAGACGGCAAACAGCAGGTAGGCAACAGCATGGACAGCCGCATTGGCCACCGGATGGGTGATGTCCTGCTTCTGCAGGGCCGAGGACACCTTGGACACCGAGAAGTAGGTGCCGCCTTTTTCCAGCCGCGACATCACGGCGAGCATCAGGATCGTGGCCAGCCCAAGGATCACCGCCAGCAGCGCCGCCAGGTCCCTGGAGGTGGGGCTGTTGGTGAAGGTCAGGATCATGGGGGTGATGGTTTGGAAGTCACGCCCGCCCAGCACCTGAGGAGCGCTCAGGGCGCCCAGCCCGGTGAGGAAGGACAGGATGGTGACGGCGAACAGGGTGGGCTTGAGCATGGGCAGCACGATCCGCCGCAGGATGGTCCAGGTTGATGCCCCCAGGTTCCGGGCCGCTTCAATGGTCTGGTAGTCAATGCCCTTCAGCGCGTTGGCCACGAACAGCATGTGGTTGGTGGTGGTGGCGAACGTCATCACCACCAGGACCGCGAAGAAGCCCGAGAACCAGCCGGGGTCCATGCCGGGGAACACCTTCACCAGCAGCGAGGTGACGATTCCCTTGTCCCCGTAAATGAACTTGTACCCGGCGGCCAGGACAATGCCGCCGTAGATGAAGGTGGATGCATAGCCGAGGAACAGGATCCTGGAGCCGCGGATCCGGAAGTAGTGCGTCACCAGGACAATGAACACGCCTACCAGGTTCACCGTGATGGACAGGGCCACCGCCAGCAGGAAACTGTTGCCGAGCGCCTTCATGGCCCGCTGCGACGTGAAGAGCTTTTCGGCCGCCCTCCCGGAGAAGCTGCCGTCCGGGAAGAACGTGGCGATCAGGACGTTGATGTTGGGCCACACCAGGAACGCCGCAATGAACCAGGTCAGGACCACGCCAACCACCAGCACGAAGGGGGAGCGGGCCATGCCGCGGACCGCAGTGCTGCTCATGGCAGGACTGCTGCCGGGTCCTGCTGCCGAAGGGCAGCCCCCGTCACGGGGTGGTACTGCAGGACGTGCCCGGGCTGGAGGTAGACCGTGGTTTCCGTGCCCCGTTCCGGGTGGGCGCCGCCGTCCTCCTTCACGAGCAACCGGATGTCCGCTCCGTGGCTGCGCACCACATAGCGGCTGTGCAGGCCGTGGTAGGTGCGGGACACCACCGTGCCGGAAAGTCCGACGGCGCCGCCTCCTTCAGCCCCGCGGGCCAGGGACGCCTTTTCCACCCGAAGGTAGGATTTGGCGTCCGTGCTGAGCGCTGCCCCCGCAAGCCGGTTCAGTTCCGCCACGAACTCCGGGGTCAGTGCGGAGCTGTCGCCGATGAAGTTGCAGACAAACTCGGACGCAGAGTGGTCGTAGATCTCCTGCGGCGTCCCCACCTGTTCCACCACGCCCTTGTTGAACACCGCCACGCGGTCGCTCATGGCCAGGGCCTCGTCCTGGTCGTGGGTGACGTACACAGTGGTGATGCCGAACTCGCTCTGCAGGTCCTTGAGCTGCTGCCGGAGCTGGTGGCGCAGTTTGGCATCCAGGTTGGACAGCGGTTCGTCCAGCAGGAGGATTTTGGGCCGCAGCACGAGCGCCCGTGCCACGGCAACCCTCTGCTGCTGGCCGCCGGACAGTTCCGCCACATTCTTGGACAACTGTTCATCGCTGAGCTCCACCCGCCGCGCGATGTCCCGGACCAGGCGGTCACTGTCCGCCGGTTTCTCCTTCCGGACCCGGAGGCCGAAGGCGATGTTTTCCCACACGCTCATGCTTGGGAAGAGGGCGTAGTTTTGGAACACCATCCCCACCTGCCTCTTGTCGCTGGGAAGCCGGGTAACGTCCTTGCCGTCAACGTGCACCGTGCCGGTGGAAGGCTGGATGAAGCCCGCCAACGTCCGCAGGGCCGTCGTTTTCCCGCAGCCGGACGGCCCCAGGAGGGTGAAAAACTCCCCCGGACGCACGTGCAGTTCAAGGTTGGGGATGGCGGTGAATTCACCAAAGGAAACTTCGATGTTGTCCAAGCGGATCATGGCAAACCTGTCTGATGAAGCGAAGTTCGGGTTGACGGGGCCGGCAGCGGACCGGTTACGTCATGTACTCGAGCTCGATCTTCTCCACCCAGGCGCCCATGTTCTCCTGCACGAACTCCCAGTCGATGTCCTGCTGCTTGAGGTCAGCGAAGAAGTCCACCACCTCGGGGTTGGCCTGGGCTTCGGCTTCCTTGTTGACCGGCATGGAATTGAACTGCTTTGCGAACTCGCCCTGGACCTCGGAGCTGCCGAACCAGTCGATGAATTTCCTGGCCTGCTCCTCCTTCTTGGTGCCCTTCACCAGGGCGATCTGTTCCACGGCGAGCGGGACACCCACGGAGGGGACCACTGTCTCGACATTCACCTTGAAGGATTTCTCGCGCTCGGCGATGATCGAGGACGGCATCTGGCCCATGTCCACTTCGCCGGACGCGATACGGGCAAAGAGGTCGGTCTTTGCTACCGCCGGGCTGCCGTTCTGGAAGTACTGCTCCACCTGCTTCCAGCCCTCGTCGGAGATGCCAAGGTCGCCCGAATCGTCACGGTAGCGGCTGAGGATTCCCGCGAAAACGAGCTGGGCGGTGGCGGTGCCCAGGCCTGTCACGCGCTCGTAGCGGTCCTTGAACTCGTCCTTGGCCCACAGGTCGGTCCAGTCCTGCGGGGCCTTGTCCTTCGAGATCTTGTCCGAGTTGTAGCCAAGGAGGATTGCCTGCTTTACCAAGGGCCAGTAGGCCTCGCCGTCACCCAGTCCCTTGTCCACTTCGCCGGCCCAGGCCGGCTCGTAGGGCTCCAGGGCGTCTGCGGCCTTGATCTGCGAGAAGTACATGTTGTTCAGCCCGAACGCGACGTCGGCAATCGGGTTGTTCTTCTCGGCAATCAGTTTGTTGGTGGCATCTGCGCCGCCGGCACCGACGATCTCGATTTTGAAGCCCGCTTCAGCGGCCTTGGCGGTCAGCCAGTCCCCGCGGCCCTCGCCGTTGGAGTTGGTGTAGACAACCAGGGTTTCTCCCGAGCCGCCTGCCGGAGCTGGGGAGGACTCCCCTGACGCGGCGGGGGTGGCGGCCCCACCGCCGCATCCGGCAAGAAGGGTGACGGTGACGGCGGCGGCAACCAGGGTCTTCAATTTACGCACGATCTGGACTCATTTCTGGACTGGAATCGAAGCATGTCCGGCAAGCCTAACGCCGGGCATGCGGAATTCACGGCTGTTATGGCTATCGATTCGATAAACAGCCCGGCTGTCCACTCTGGTCCAGGCAGGAGAACGGTCGGAGGCGGGCGGGTGAACGGGCGGCAAAAGCTGCCCAGGGGGCCGCAGCGGGCACCTGCAACGGCGGCCCGGCGGCGGAACGGACGCGCCGCCGTCGTCAGTCCTTACTGTGCGTCTCCGCTCAACGTCTCCGTGAGGTGGTGCGTGGGGATCCTGTCCCGGTCGTACGTGATCTCGGTATAGCCGTGCGGCTCCGGCTTGCCGGATGGGTTGAGGTTCACGAAGACGATTTCCTCGATGGTGAGGATGCTTTGGCGGGTGATCATGTTGCGGACCTCGGCGCGCATGGTCAGCGAAGTCCTGCCGAAGCGCGTGGCGGTCAGCCCCATCTCGATGAGGTCGCCCTGCACCGCCGAGCTGACGAAGTTGATTTCCGAAATGTACTTGGTGACGGCACGGCCGTTGCCGAGCTGGAGGATGGCATAGATGGCAGCTTCCTCATCGATCCACTTCAGCAGGCTGCCGCCGAACAGCGTCCCGTTCGCGTTGAGGTCCTCGGGCCGGACCCACTTGCGGGTGCGGAAAGTGATGTCTGCTGTTTCCATAGGGCGAGGTTAGCTGAGAGCGGCGCCGGCGCACCCATGTGACGCCTCCGCGCCCCTGGCGGGGGCGGACTGCCGGGCGCCGGCGGGCCTAGGCCATGGCGGTATGGGCCGCGCTGCGGGCGTTGATGCTCTTCGCGTAGCAGTAGGAGTGCGCAACACCTATGTAGGGTCCAAAGTTGGGAACGGCTTCAAAACCCGAGTTTTCGTAGAAGTTCCGCCCGTCCGGCTGAGCCGATCCTGCTTCCGCCTTGATCCGCGTGATTCCCTGCTTGAAGGCTTCCGCCTCGAGGGCTGCGAGGATGGAACTGGCCACACCGGAACCCCGGGTGTACGGAACGACGTACAGCCGTTTGATCTCCGCCGTTTCCGCATCGAGCATGCGCAGGCCGCCGCAGCCCACGGGCTGCCCCGAGCCCTTGTCATAGGCAACAAGGAAGACTGCGCAGTCGGCGCCCGACGGCGGCGGCCCGGGTTCGTGGTCCGGGGTGCCAAAGCGGGCGTCCAGTTCGGCCTGCTGGGCGTGGCGCAGAGCGGCGCCCACGGGGTTGGACCAGGGGACCTGCCTGATGTTAAGGCGCGGATTGGTCTGCATTGTGCCTCGATTCGCCGAAGGGTTATGCAAACCCAGAGTAGGAGGCGGCCGTTACGCCGGTGTTTCTTTCCGGTTAGCTCCGGGATAACGTGCCGTTCATGCCGTGGCCAACTCACTTGGCTGTCTAGTTATCAGCTGGTCTAGTATGATTCCATGCGTTCTACGGGTAATGAAGGCTCCGGGTATTGGTACGGGCCGGACGGTCAACTGGACTACGGCGCGGCGGTGCTGAAGTCGTTGCGGGACTACCGGACCGCTGAAACGGCGGTACGCCGGTCCACCCGCGACTCCATGGGAATGGGTGAAACGGACATTCTTGCCCTGCGCTACCTGCTGCGCGTCCAGGCATCCGGCAAAACGGTGGTACCCAAGGACATCAGCCAGTTCCTGGGCATCACCAGCGCCTCGACCACCTCCCTCATTGACAGGCTTGTGGCGAGCGGGCATGTGCGCCGCGAGGCCCATCCCACGGACAGGCGCTCCGTGGTTGTGGTTCCCACCGTCGAATCGGACAAGGAAGTCCGCGTAACGCTCGGCGCCATGCACCGGCAGATGATGTCGGTGGCCGAAGGGCTGACCGCAGAGGAGGCCCGGGTGGTAGTCAAGTTCCTGGAGCGGATGACCGAGGCACTGCAGCAGGCGCAACACGACGAGAAGTAACTAGCCTAGCTAGCTAGATTGGCTAGCAATATGTATGCTTACGATTATTCCCGTAATCCTTACAGCCGGAGTCGTGAGCGTCTTGGTTACCTTTACTGAGCTTTTGCCCTTGGAATCCCTTGCGTGCAGCGCGCCCTTCAACGCTTCGCCCCAGCAGGGCGGGGCTGCCGTCAGTCCCGCCGTCCACTGCGGCTCCGCCATGGAACTCGTCACCCCCGCCGTGGGGCCTGCCGCCGTCGGCTATACCTTCGAACCGGAGGACGGCGGTCCCGTGCACCTGCCGCCCGTGTGGCGGTGCGGGTGCGGTTTCCAGCTGGACGCCTGGATCCAGTCCCCTTATGGCCGCGTGTCCCAGCGCGGGGCAGTTGTACCGGTTCCGGATCCTGTGGCGCTCTCCGCATGACCGCGCCCGCGCACCTTCGATCAACCGCGGCCCTCAAAGCCGCCGCACCTACAGTGGCGGGGCGCTACCTGCTCAAGGACCTTCTGGGCCGCGGCGCGCTCGCGCAGGTCTTCCGCGCGGCGGACCTGGAAGGCGGGGCCGATGTGGCAGTGAAGGTGGCCGTGGACGTTTCGGCCAAACACTTTGAGCGGATCAGCAACGAAGCCGCCGTCCTGTCGGGCCTGCAGCACCCATCGATCGTCAAATTCATCGGCCAGGGCGTCGTATCCGGGAACTCTGCACTCGCTGGCCGCCCTTTCCTTGTGGAGGAACTTGCATTGGGCCCCAGCCTCGCGGAGGCTGGCCGCACCAGCCAGTACCACCCCGACGTCGTTGCCGGCTGGGCCCGGGGACTCTTCGAGGCCCTGGCCCACCTCCACGGGCAGGGGATGGTGCACCGCGACATCAAGCCCGCCAACCTGATGCTGAGCGGCCTGCGGCGTAGCCCTGTCCGCATCATCGATTTCGGCATCGTGGCGCCCGCCGGCTCGGCCCCGGAACCCGGCATGTCATCCGGAACCGTGCACTACATGAGCCCTGAGCAGGCATCGGGAGGACCGGCGCGCGCCTCCTGGGATGTCTACGCCACGGGGCTGGTCCTGCTGGAGCTGCTTACCGGAGCCAAGGCGTTCCCCGGCACTGCCATCGAGTCCCTCGTGGCCAGGACCCTTCGCAGTCCGCAAGTGCCGGACTCCCTGGGTTCCGGCTGGCGTTCCTTCCTCCGGTCCCTGACGGCCATGGACAGCGCAGAACGTCCGACGGCGGGGGAGGCAGCGGGCATGGCCGCGCGGCTCGTCCCCGTACCCGCCGGCGAAATGGTCAGCCCCTGCCGCGGGAGGGCGGTTTTCCCTGCCCGGCGGATCCGCCAGCTCGCCTAGGCCAGGTCCCGGCCGGTGGGGTCCTCCGCGGTTGGGTCGGCGAGGGCAAGTCCGCCCACGGGGCTTCCGTCCCAGTGGATGAGCTTCCACCCGCGGTCCGGATCCCCTTCCAGCGCCACGATTCCGGTATTTGCCAGCACATGGCGCGCGGCGAATTCGTGGTCCGCGTCTTCCGCCCGGCGTCCAGCCCAGGTGCGGATCGCCGCACCGTGGCTGACCACCGCAGCGGCCTCATGCTGCTGGTCGAGTGCCCGGTCCACGACCCGGCGGATGGCAGCGTCGAAGCGGTCAAAGAACGTGTGCCCGTCCGGACCCGCCGGCATCCGCCGGTCCAGGTCCCCGGCGGCCCAGGAGAAGACGGTCCCCATGTAGCGCTTGTGGGCTTCATGGTCCGTCAGTTTCTCGAGGGAACCGGCTTCGATTTCGTGCAGGCCGTCCAGCACCTCGATATCCAGGCCGTGCAGCCGGCCCAGCGGCGCGGCGGTGATCTGGGTCCTGATCAGCGTGGACGCGTACAGGGCGCCGATGGGCTCGTTCGCCAGCGAGCGGGCCATGGCCTCGGCCTGCCGTTCGCCAAGTTCCGTCAGCCCGGGGCCGGGATGCGCCGTATCGAGTTGGCCAAGCACGTTACCGGGAGTCTGTCCGTGGCGGATGAGCAGCAGCTTCATGCTTCCAGTTTCGCACTCCCGGCAAGCCGGGATGACCCGGAAGAAAGGCGCCGGGCCCTGGGAGCCCGGCGCCGTCGTCGTACTTTTACTTAAGGTGGTCCACCAGCTGGTCCGCGATGCCGGTGTACTTTCCGGGGGTCAGGGCGAGCAGCCGGGCCTCAGCTTCCGGTGTCAAGCCAAGGCTTTGCACGAATTCCTGCATGCGGGCCGCGTCCACCCGCTGGCCCCGGGTGAGGTCCTTGAGCCGCTCGTAGGGGTTCTCCATGCCTTCGACGCCGGCGATCGCCTCAGCGCGCATGACCATCTGGATGGCTTCCCCCAGCACTTCCCAGTTGGTGTCCAGGTCGCCGGCCAGGACGTCCTCGGCCACGTCCAGGCGCTCCAGGCCCTTGGCCACGTTGGAGATGGCCAGGAGGGAGTGGCCGAATGCCACACCGATGTTGCGCTGGCTCGAGGAGTCGGTGAGGTCGCGCTGCCAGCGGGACGTCACAAGGGTGGACCCCAGGACGTCCAGCAGGCCCGAGGAGATCTCCAGGTTGGCCTCGGCGTTCTCGAAGCGGATCGGGTTCACCTTGTGCGGCATGGTGGAGGAACCCGTGGCACCGGCCACCGGGATCTGCGCGAAATAGCCGATGGAGATGTAGCTCCAGATGTCCGTGCAGACGTTGTGGAGGATGCGGTTGAAGCGTGCAACGTCCGCGTACAGCTCTGCCTGCCAGTCGTGGCTCTCGATCTGCGTGGTCAGCGGGTTCCAGGTCAGCCCCAGGGCCTCCACGAAAGACTTGGACACCTGCTGCCAGTCGGCGCCGGGGACCGACGCCACGTGCGCCGCGTACGTGCCGGTGGCGCCGTTGATCTTGCCCAGGTATTCGGTTTTCGCGATCCGGTCCAGCTGGCGCGTGAGGCGGTGCGCGATGACGGCCAGTTCCTTGCCCAGGGTGGTGGGGGTGGCCGGCTGGCCGTGGGTCCGGGACAGCATGGGAACCGCCCGGTTTTCCTGGGCCATCTTGCTGATCTGGGCCACCAGGGCCCGCGCGGCGGGCAGCCACACGTCCTCCACAGCGCCCTTGATGCCCAGCGCGTAGGAGAGGTTGTTGATGTCCTCGGACGTGCAGCCGAAGTGGACCATCGCCGTCAGGTTTTCGATCCCGATGGCGGGCAGTCGCCGGCCGATGTAATACTCCACGGCCTTGACGTCGTGGACGGTGACGGCCTCGATGTCAGCAAGTTCTGCCACGGACGCCGCGTCGAATTCAGTGACGATCGCACGCAGCTGCTCCTGCTGTTCCGGGGTGAGCGGGCCGGCCCCGGGAAGGACGTTGTTGCTGGTCAGGTGGATGAGCCATTCAACTTCCACCGCCACGCGGTCCCGGTTGAGGGCCGCCTCCGAAAGGTAGTCCACCAGGGGTGCGACAGCCGACTGGTACCGGCCGTCCAGCGGGCCGAGCGCAATTCTTTCCGGGGACGCGGCAAGGGCCAGGCGTCCTGAGGGCGTACGGGTGTCAGCTGTGGCGGCAGTTTCAGGCATGTGCTGATTCTTTCATGAAGTCCGGCACCCCCTTAAGCGGCGGCTGTCCACGTTACTTGTCCACATACACCACGAGGGATCTTCAGTCCGGAGCGGCCGCTCCGTAGCGTCGGGAATGGAAAGGCAGCTCCCGGATAGGGCGGGGAGTTTCGGATGCAACGGCAAAGGTGTGGTGGAGGGGCAATGGGCAGAGAACTGGCGGGCCCTGACCTGCAGGCCGACATGCTCCGTGCTGCCCAGGTGGACCAGTTGGCCGATCGCATTGGGGCCTGCCTGGTCCGGGCAGAGGAAGTCCTGGCAGGATTCAGGGATATCCAGTTGCTGCAGTGGGAGTCACCGGCCGGCAGGGCCTACCGGGACTCTGTGTCACTGCAGGCCGTTGCCCTGCGCCGTTCCCTTGAATCGTTGATTGAGGCAAGGGCAGCTGTGGCCAGGCACAGCCAGGAGACCTTGGTGGCTGCCTGCTCCTACAGCGGCAGGCCCTGATGGCCGAGGCCACCCCTTCCGGCAGCGGCGGGCCCATCCGGGTTTCCGGCCCGGCGGACGATGGGCCCCTGGCGATCCGGGGCGGCGTGGGCGGTATCCGCTTCCAACTGGAGGAGCTCGCGGGAGGCGCCGAAAAACTGGACGATCTTGCAGGCAGGTTGGCCGCGATCGAGGTTGAGGTCCGCCGCATCTGGGAGGACCTCACTCCTTTCCAGGATCTGCCCCGGTGGACGGGAACCATGGCCCTGAATGCGGTGGGTGAGGCTGGGCGGAGCGTCCAGGTGGTGCGGACCGAGTTGCAGCACATCAGCAGCAAGGTCCGGGCCTGCAAGCACGAGTACGAAATGGCGGAGCGGCTGGCAGGCGCTGCCCGTGGTCTTGGAGTTCCAAACGTCGAAGGAGAGCTGCAACGCCACACGGACTTCTGGCGGACAGGGTTTCTCAGCCGAAGCGCCACCGAAAACATCATCGGCAATGCCGCCTTTGTCTCCCCCTTCCTCAAGGCGCTGGCGGAGGTCGTAATTCCAGCACTAAAGCCTCGTCCGTTGGCAGTCACCAGGGAGGAAAGTATTCCGATTGTCCTGGATCCTTCTCCGTCCGGCCTGCTGGAACGCGTCCGGGTAATTGATGAACGCGGAGCCGGCTATATCGAGGTCATCGAAGTTGATGGCGGCGGACGTAGAGCCTATGTGGTGGTGATCCCGGGGACCCAGCTGCGTGACGCTGCGGGGGGCGCAAATCCCTTTGACCTGGACGGCATAGTCGAAGGCGTGGGAGACAGCTCGGAAAGTGTCAACAAGGCTGTGCGGGAAGCCCTTGAAGCAGCCGGCGCCAGGAAGGGTGACCCTATAGTGGGCGTCGGTTACAGCCAAGGGGGCATCCACGCGATGAACCTGGCAGCAAGCGACGCCTTCCTGGAGGAATACGACCTCAGGTACGTCCTGACCGCGGGATCGCCCGTAGCCCACATTGCATCAAAGCCGGACGTCAGCAGCCTCCACCTTGAGCACCGGACGGACTGGGTCCCCGGGGCCGACGGTGCACCAAACCCGGACGCCAGAAACCAGGTCACGGTCACCATGACCAATGACTTGTACGTTCAGACGGGAGAGGACGTAGGCATAGGTCCGGGCCATCAGCTCAGCAGCTACCAGGACGGTGCCCGGCTGGTGTCACAAAGCCGCGACCCTTCGCTGGTGGAGTCCACCGCGGCGCTGGGCGCCATACTCGGGACGGGAGGCGCCGCCACGGCCACGCGGTTTTCCCTGTCGAGGACAAGGGCCCCGGCACCTGCTGCGGCGTCGGCGGATTCCCACAAACCGGCACGTGGTTTTGCGGGACGCTAGGCCCGGGCAAGGCCGGGCGGGGAAGTGCAGGCTTACCGGCGGACGCCGACGAGCCGGCCGGCCACCAGCGAGATCAGGGTGATGATGATGGCTCCGAGCACTGCAGTCCAGAAGAACGAATCAATGGTGAAGTGGACCGGCGTGAAACTGCTGATCCAGGACGTCACGTACAGCATCGCGGCGCTGATGACGATGGTGAAGAGACCCAGCGTCAGGATGGTGATTGGGAGGGACAGGAAGCTCACTAAAGGGCGGATGAACGCATTGACCAATCCGAAGATCAGGCCGATGAACAAGTACGCCAGGACAGTTCCTGCCACGTCCGTTCCCTCTGCCACGCCGGTCTTGGCTACCGCGTCTGTTGTAGCCGATGTGGTGATATCCAGGCCGGGAAGAACCCAGCTGGCAATCCACAAGGCCAGCGCGTTGATGAGGACCCGGCCGATGAATGAACGCATGGTCCTATGTTTCCATACCTCCCTGTCAGCTGCTTGAGGGAGGGGGCAGCCTGCGCTTCCCTCCTGCATCCAGCGAAGTAGGCTGGTCTGCATGACGTCATCTGAGACAGTGACGGGCGGCGTCCAGCCCCGTCCCGTGGTGGCCCGGTTACCCCGCTACGCCGCCGGAAAACCCCCCGCCGCCGTTGACGGGCTGGCCAGTTACAAGCTGTCTTCCAATGAGAACCCGCTGCCCCCGCTCCCCGCGGTCCTGGATGCCATTGCGCACCAGACCGACTTCAACCGGTACCCGGACCCGCTGAGCAGCAGGCTCCGCGGTGAGCTGTCCGCATTCCTGGGTGTCCCCGCGGAGGACATCGTCACGGGCGCCGGCAGCCTCGGCGCCCTGAACCAGCTCCTGGCAACTTTCGTGGGACGGAACGACGACGGTACGCCGGATGAGGTGGTCTACGCGTGGCGCTCCTTTGAGGTGTACCCCATCAGTGTGGGCCTCTCCGGGGGTGAAGGCGTGCGCATCCCCGTCACTGCCGAGGGCCGGCACGACCTTCCCGCGATGGCCGCCGCCGTGACGCCCCGGACCAAAATGGTCCTCCTCTGCACACCCAACAATCCCACCGGCCCGGCCCTTCGCGCAGCGGAAACCGAGGAATTCATCCGGCTCGTCCCCCCTCACGTGGTGGTAGTGATTGACGAGGCCTACCAGGAGTTCGTGCGGGACGACGAAGCGGTGGATGGACTCGACATGTACCGCAGGTACCCCAACGTGGTGGTGCTCCGGACCTTCTCCAAGGCGCACGGACTGGCCGGGCTGCGGGTTGGTTACAGCGTGTCCAACCCTGCGCTGACGCAGCACCTTAGGGTGGCCGCAACCCCCTTCGCCGTGTCGCAGATTGCCGAAAAGGCCGCGATTGTGTCGCTGCAGAACTTCCCCCAGGTTGTAGAAAGGGTACAAAGCCTGGTTGATGAGCGGGAGCGGGTCACGGCAGGCCTGCGAAGCCTGGGGTGGGCTGTTCCCGACGCCCAAGGGAACTTCGTCTGGCTGGACCTGGGCGAGCACAGTGCCGAGTTCGCCGAGGCGGCCGGGGCACAGGCGCTGTCCGTCCGCGCATTCCCGGGCGAAGGCGTGAGGGTGAGCATCGGCGAGGTCGAGGCGAACTCCCGGTTCCTTCGGCTGTGTGCGAACTATACAAAGGCGCCACGGGGTTCCTAGCGCTTAACAAGTAGCTCTGCGGCTACCTACTGAAGATAAAGTTAGGATCAGTACAGCAATATATATGCCCCGCAGGGAATCTATTCCTTATGAGGCATATATCCCAGCGACATTGCACTGCATCCGCATGCGGCAAGCGAGGAGACGGTATGGGCACACATCTGCCTTCCACCGAGTTCGACGAAACAGCGGTAGACGACCAGCGCGAGGCTGATGCCGAGGCGGTCATGGGGGAACCCCCGGCGCAGATGGTCCAGCTCCTGGGCCCGGACGGAAAGCTTGGGTTCGATCCCGTCTTCACCGAGTACGCGGAGAAGATCACTCCTGAAGCCCTGCGCGGCCTTTATGCGGACATGGCGGCCATCCGCCGGTTCGACGTCGAGGCAACGGCCCTGCAGCGCCAGGGACAGCTTGCACTCTGGGTCCCGCTGACCGGCCAGGAAGCCGCGCAGATCGGTTCCGGCAGGGCCAGCCGGCCGCAGGACTACATCTTCCCCACCTACCGCGAACACGGCGTGGCACTGACCCGCGACGTGGACCTCGCCGAACTCCTCCGGCAGTTCCGCGGAGTGTCGAACGGCGGCTGGAACCCGAAGGACACCAACTTCCACCTCTACACGCTGGTCCTTGCCGCCCAGACGCTCCACGCCGTGGGCTACGCCATGGGAATCCAGCGCGACCAGAAGCTGGCGGCAGCTACGGGAGCCTCCGGTTCAGGGGAGGACGCTGCCGTCATCGCCTATTTCGGTGACGGCGCCAGCTCCGAGGGCGATGTCCACGAGTCCATGGTTTTCGCTTCCTCCTACAACGCCCCGGTGGTGTTCTTCTGCCAGAACAACCACTGGGCCATTTCCGTGCCCACCAACGTTCAGACCCGTGTGCCGCTGTCCAACCGCGCCAAGGGGTACGGCTTCCCGGGCATCCGCGTGGACGGAAACGACGTGATCGCCGTCCATGCCGTCACCGAGTGGGCTCTGGAGCACGCGCGCCAAGGCAAGGGCCCGGTCCTGATCGAGGCCTTCACCTACCGTGTGGGCGCCCACACCACTGCCGATGACCCCACCAAGTACCGCCAGTCGTCAGAAGAAGACGCCTGGCGGGCAAAGGACCCGCTGGCCCGCGTGGAGAAATACCTCCGCTCCGAGGGCCTGGCCGACGACGCCTTCTTCGCGAAGGTGAAGGCCGACGGCGATGAGCTCGCCGCCTACGTCCGGCGCACCACCCACGACCTCGAGACTCCTGACATCCGCTCTGCTTTCGCCAACACCTACGCCGAAGCCCACCCCCTGGTGGCGGAGGAGCTTGCATGGTTCGAGGAGTACAGTGCAGGGTTCGCAGCCGGTGAGCATGGCGAAGAATCGGCGCAGGCAGCAGCAAAGGCAGGCCACTGATGACCACAATGACTATCGCCAAGGCCATCAACGAAGGCCTCCGCGCGACGCTCACGCAAAACCCTAAATCACTGCTGATGGGTGAAGACATCGGGCCCCTGGGCGGGGTGTACAGGGTGACCGACGGACTGATCGGCGAGTTCGGCCCGGACCGCGTGGTGGATACACCACTGGCCGAATCCGGGATCATCGGAACCGCGATTGGCCTCGCGCTGCGCGGCTACCGGCCGGTCTGCGAAATCCAGTTCGACGGTTTTGTCTTCCCCGGCTTCAACCAGATCACCACCCAGTTGGCCAAGATGCACGCCCGCAGCAACGGCAACCTCACGGTCCCGGTGGTCATCCGGATCCCGTACGGCGGAGGCATCGGTTCGGTTGAGCACCACTCGGAGTCCCCGGAGGCGCTGTTCGCGCACACCGCAGGCCTGCGTATCATCACGCCGTCCAATGCGCATGACGCGTACTGGATGGTCCAGCAGGCCGTGGAGTGCCAGGATCCTGTCATCATTTTCGAACCCAAGCGCCGGTACTGGCTCAAGGGCGAGGTGGACGTGCAGGCGCCGGGCCGGGCGGGGGACCCCTTCAAGGCCCACGTCCTCCGCAGCGGCACGGATGCGACCCTGGTTGCCTACGGCCCGCTGGTTCCGGTTGCGCTGGCCGCCGCCAACGCAGCCGAGGAGGACGGCCACAGCGTGGAGGTGATCGACCTCCGGTCCATCTCGCCGCTGGACTTCGATACCGTCACGGCCTCCGTTCAGAAGACCGGACGGTTGGTCGTTGCCCATGAGGCACCCACGTTCGGCGGTATCGGCGGTGAAATCGCGGCCCGGATCAGCGAGCGTGCCTTCCATTCACTGGAGGCTCCGGTGATCCGCGTTGGCGGATTCCACATGCCCTATCCGGTTGCCAAGGTGGAGGAAGACTACCTTCCGGACATTGACCGCATCCTGGAGGCGCTGGACCGCGCCCTCTCCTACTGAGGCTTTCCAACCAAGGACACCATGACTCTCAACAAGTTCAACCTGCCCGACGTCGGCGAGGGACTCACCGAGGCCGAAATCGTCTCCTGGAAGGTCAAGCCGGGCGACGCCGTCGCCATTAACGACGTCCTCTGCGAAATCGAAACGGCCAAGTCCCTCGTGGAACTGCCGTCTCCGTTCGCGGGAACCGTCACTGAACTGCTGGTCCCCGAAGGCGTGACCATCGACGTCGGCACCGCGATCATCAGCGTCAGCGATGACGTCGCCGGGGACCCGACACCCGCGGACGTCCCTGCGCCTGAGATGCCTGTCCAGCCGCTCTACGGAAAGCTTCCGGCGTCCGACGCCGACTCAACGGGAAGTGCCCCCGCCGCCGACAGTGCGTTGGCCGGAGGGCCCCTGGTTGGCTCCGGGCCAAAGGCGGACGCCGTCAAGCGGCGGCCAAGGATTTCGACCAGCTCCACCACCAGGGGCCCGGCGGGTGCACTGTCCGTCAACGCCCCGGAGGTGGAGCCGGTCCAGCCCCGCACGCCGGCCGAGGTGTCCGCAAGGCCGGGGACACCGGCAGGCACTGCCACCCGGGTGCCAGGCGAAACCGCCGTCGACGCCGTGGACAACCGCCCTACGCTGGGCGGCACCATCACCGGCCTGGTCAACAAGGTCCTGGCGAAGCCCCCGGTCCGCAAGATCGCCCGGGACCTGGGCATTGACCTGGCGGACGTGGTGGCAACCGGATCACGCGGCGAGGTCACCCGGGAGGACCTGGTCAGCTACCAGGCCCAGCGGGACGCGGAACTGGACAAGGCGGACGGGTTCTGGGGGAAGGCCGGCAAGCCGCAGGACCAGAGGATCGAACGGATTCCCGTCAAGGGCGTCCGGAAAGCCACGGCGAAGGCCATGGTGGATTCCGCATTCGCGGCGCCGCACGTCAGTATTTTCGTCGACGTTGATGCCAGCCGCACCATGGAATTCGTCAAGCGGCTCAAGGTGTCCAGGGATTTTGAGGGCATCAAAGTCTCGCCGCTGCTTATCCTTGCCAAGGCCGTGATCTGGGCGGCCGCACGGAACCCCAGCGTCAATGCCACGTGGGTGGACAACGCGGACGGAACCGGCGGCGCCGAGATCCACGTGAAGCATTACATGAACCTGGGCATCGCGGCAGCCACACCCCGCGGGCTGATGGTGCCCAACATCAAGAACGCCCAGGACCTGTCCCTGAAGGAACTGGCGCTGGCGCTCAACAACCTGGCCGTCACCGCCAGGGCCGGCAAAACCCAGCCCGCCGAGATGCAGGGCGGCACGCTCACCATCACCAACATCGGTGCCCTCGGGATTGATACCGGCACGCCCATCATCAATCCGGGCGAGGTTGCCATCGTGGCCTTCGGAACCATCAAGCAGAAGCCCTGGGTCCTGGACGGGGAAGTGATCCCGCGCTGGATCACCACCCTTGGCGGATCATTCGACCACCGCGTGGTGGACGGCGACCTCTCCGCCCGCTTTATGGCCGACGTCGCTGCCATCCTTGAGGAGCCGGCGCTCCTCCTGGACTAGGGCACCACTGTGGCCGCCGACAGCAGCAGCACCATCCGGCTGAAAAACCGTGCCGCACGATGGCTGACGGAGGTGTTCCAGCCGCCCGTGGTGGTGAGCATCCAGTTGCTGATCAGCCCCATGACGCAGCCGGGGTTCCCCGGAACCATCGGCTACGGAGCGCTGGCCGCCCTGTTCGTCTGCGTGCTACCGCTGTTCCTGCTCCTCCTGCTGGTACGGATGGGGAAGGTGACGGACCACCACGTCAGCGACCGCCGGCAGCGTGCGCCTGTGCTGCTGATGGCGTTGGCCTGCATCCTGGCCGGGCTCCTGGTGCTGGAAGCGGTGGGGGCGCCGCAAAGCGTGGTGGCAATGGTCCTTGCGGTGGTGGCGGGGGTCGTGGTGCTGGCGGCCGTGAGCCCGTTCTGGAAGATCAGCGGGCATGCGGCTGCGGTGTCCTCTTCAGCCGTGATCGCCGTGCTCATGCTTGGGCCGGTCTGGCTTCCGCTGCTGCTTCTGGTACCCGCCGTGGGCTGGTCCCGCGTGGTGCTGCGCGCGCATTCACGGGCACAGGTGATCGCCGGCGCGCTCTTTGGCGGCGTGGTGATGGGCGGGATCTGGTGGGCCCTCGAAGGCTGGATGGTTCCTTAGCCAAGCACCCGGCAGGACGGGTGTCCGCTCCCTAGTAGGAGGTATGCGCGGCCAGCATCTCGAGGGTTGCCGGGTCTGCGGTGGTACCCAGGACCACTGCGGCACCCGTCATGAGTACAGCCATGGCCGCTGCCATGCCGGCCCAGGCCGTCAGGAGCTTCCAATCCTCCCGCAACACGCTGCCCACGGTCTCGGGAAGCCTCAGGCCTGGGGCGATGAGGTTCGGCGCGCTGTCCACGCTGCCGTCGTCCAGCAAGGCGACCACCCGGTCATTGCTGCGGTCAACCCGCATGGAGCAGATGTGGTTGCCGTGGCGGGCAAGGAGGATGTCGTGGCCTGCCAGATGGCGGCGCTGGAGGGTAATCATTGGGGCCCCTTGATGGTGGTGGTAGTGGGTGTCCGCACCGTTGGGGGCTTATCCAATTTTATCGTCGGGGCAGCACCGGAAAGGCGCTTTCGGGCGTGAGAACGGACACCATGCAGGGGCCTGGCTCCCGCATGGTGTCCGTAAAGCCGCTACTCGGCGTCGTACGTGTTTGCGATGTAAACGTCGCAGGGGGCATTGTGGGCAACGCTGTTGGCTACGCTGCCAAGCACGCGGCCAATACCGTGCATCCTGCGGTTTCCCACCACGATGATCCGGGCTTCCATCCGCAGGGCCTCCTTGATGAGTGCATCGGCCGGCCGGCCGCGGGCGGCGGAGTACGTCACCTTGATGTCCCTCCCCAGCGATTCTGCGACTGTCCGTGCCACGTGCTCGGCGGCATCCGCGTCGGACACGATCCACCGGTCGCTGCCGCTGCCGAACACCTCGGTCTTGTCGCTGTCGAAGGCGGACACCACATGGAGGGAGGCGCCGAGGGCCGCGGCGAGGTCCCGCGCCGCTTCGGCTGCTTTCTTTGCCGTCCCGCTGCCGTCCACCCCTACAACGATGATTCCGCTCATGTGTGCTCCTTTGCTTGGTTTCGGTGGCGCTTGGTCAGGCCAAGGCTACAGCGCGGCGATGGCTTCCTGCAGCACCGGCGCCAGGCGGCGCACGCCTTCGGTGATGGCTTCCGGGGGCACGGCGCTGAACGCCAGGCGCAGCTTGTTGGACGGTTCGTCCGACGGCGTGAAGGCGGCCCCGGGGATGAACACCACTCCGGCGTCGATCGCCTTCTGCAACAGGGGATAAGTGTCCACCCCCTCCGGGAGGGTCACCCATACGAAGAAGCCGCCCTCGGGGCTGGTCCAGGTGGTTCCGGCCGGCATGTGCTCGGCCAGGGCGGCGAGCATGGCGCTGCAGCGTTCGGCGTACAGCTCGCGGTAGGTCTGGATCTGGCCCCTCCAGTCGTAGTCGCGGAGGTACGCCGAGACCAGCATCTGGTTGAAGGCCGGCGGGCAGAGCGTCACGGCCTCGGCTGCCAGGTAATACCGGCGCTGCAGGTGTTCGGGAACCAGGGCCCAGCCGATCCGCAGGCCGGGGGCGAAAATCTTGGAGAAGGAACCCATGTAGATGACGTCGTCCGGGTTTTCTGCGCGGAGCGGCTTAAGTGGCTCACCGCCGAAGCGGAGCAGGCCGTAGGGGTTGTCCTCGATCACCAGGATATTCGCTTTGCGGCATATGTCCACCACCTGCTGGCGGCGCTCCTTGGCCAGCGTTATCCCTGAGGGGTTGTTGAAGTTGGGGATGGTGTACAGGAACTTGACGTTCTTTCCGGCCGTCTGGAGGGCGGCAATCCGCGCCTCCAGCAGTTCCGGCACCAGGCCGGACTGGTCCATCCCTATGGTTTCCACCTGCACCTGGTACGCCTCGAAGGTGTTGAGTGCGCCCACGTAGGTGGGCTCCTCCACGAGGACCACGTCGCCCGGATTGCAGAAGACCTTGGTGGCCACGTCCTGCGCAGACTGCGAACCGGCGGTGATCACCACGTTCTGCGGAAGGGCGTCGAGAATGCCTTCTGCCGCCATCACCTCGCAGATCTGGGCGCGGAGCTCCTCGGATCCTTGCCCGCTGCCGTACTGCAGTGCGGTCAGCCCGTCGTCGGCGATGATTTTCGCGGCCGTCGCGGCGAGCCGGTCCAGCGGGAGGGACTGCAGGTAGGGGCTTCCGCCGGCAAGCGAGACAAGCCCTGGACGCATGGAAATGTCAAAGACATCCCTCACCGCTGACTGTCGGATGTTCGCGGCGCGTGCTGAAAACAGTTCTTCATGGCGGTGGGCGGAGGTTGCCGCCCGCTCGATGGCATCAATGGCTTCGGCCGGCAGCGTCCCTGCTGCGGCGTCAAGTGTTTCGTGGGTCACATCATCAGGATACCGCGGAGTGTTGCCTAAAAAGCAACACCTGTATATCAATGAGTCACCCGGGTTGTGTGCCCGGCCCTTGGAAGCAGGGCAGCCCTAGTCGAGCTCCAGCGCCTCCGCCAGGCTGCGTCCGTTCACGTAGATCTCTGCCCTGATGGCGCCGGCGGCCGCTACGGCTGTTTGCGTGAGCTGTGCTTCCATGCGGGGCACATCGCAGGTCCCTCCGGGCCTAAGGACGCCGGTGAGGTACACCGTGACGGTGGTGCCGTCGAAGCTGCCGGAAAGGAACTTCAGCCGCGACCCGGACAGGGCGTTGTAGGCCTTCGGTTCATGCTCGGACAGCGCCTCCCCGGGCGGGTCCAGCAGCGCGCCGATGGCAGCAGGAAGCGCCTCCGCGGCAGGGCCGGCGTGGGCTATGCCCACCAGGCTGTCATTGCAGCCAAAGCGCACTCCGTTCCTGCCGCCGTCGTCCACGAGCACGTAGTACGCGGTGACCGTGCCGGCCTCGGATTCGCCATGGATGGTGCCGTCCGGGAGCCCAGCTTGCGCCGCCCCGGCTTCGGAGCTGCCGGTTGCCGGAACGGATGTAGCCGGCGCGTCCGGTCCGGCAGCGGGGCCGGATGAGTCCGGCGGCACGGCGGGAGCCTCCGGCGGCGCGGCGTCCCGGGGCTGCGGTGCGGGGGTAAGGGACTGCGGGGCTTCTGCCGTCGCGCCCCTGTTGACTGCCAGCGGGGCGGAAGGTGCCTGCCTGGGCTCCTGGGGGGCCTGGACTACGCAGGCGCCGAGCCACAATGGAAGCGTGAGGCTGGCCACTGCTGCTGCCCGCAGCCTGGCCCTGCGTTCTCCTGCATTCCACCCTGCTGGCATGCCTGCACCGCATTCCTTGTCCGGTCCGGTGGATTAACGTTACGGCCGGGGTTTTGGAGCGGGAATGCCGGGAAGGTACCGGTTGGGATAAGAGTTGGTCACGGGAGCGCGGCAGGCAGCGCCGCAGTCAGGACGTCGGCTGGCCCGGCCATACCCTGCCCTCCCATGGATCGTAGTCCGCAATGAGTTCCTCCTGCTCCGGGCGCTCCGCCTCCGGGACGTGCTGCAGGTTCACCCGCACCCGGTACCAGAGCGAGCTCGATCCGCGCATCCCGTCCACCATGACGTCTGCTGGATGGAGGTCTTGGACAAGGCCGGCATGCCGGGACTTCCACTCCCCAAGGGCGGCCAGCGCCTCGGGCTTGGTCCTGGTCCGGGCCACTTCGATGAGCGGCATCACCGATTGCCGGCGGCCGGAGCCGTCCCCGGCACGCGGCGCCTTCTCGGCGGGTCCCAGCTCGGCAGCCAGGGCCAGGAGTGCATCCAGGGTGCCCACGGCGTCGTCGATCCGCGCGTGGGGGTCGCCCATATCAGCGAAGCGCCCGGGCACTGTTAGGACCGTAAACTGTTCGGGCCGGGCGGAGCGGACTTCATCCCACGTCAACGGCGTGGAGACCCGGGCGTCGGGCAGGGGTCGGATCGAGTAGGCCGATGCCACGGTGCGGTCCTTGGCGTTCTGGTTGAAGTCCACAAACACACTCTCACCGCGCTCCTCCTTCCACCACCGCGCGGTGGCCAGGCCCGGAGCGCGGTTCTCAACCTCACGGGCGAGGGTCTCTGCGGCGAGCCGGACGTCACGGTAGGACCACTGCGGCGCGATCCGCACCAGGATGTGGAGCCCGCGCGAGCCGCTGGTTTTTGGCCACCCCGCCAGGCCGACGTCGTCGAGCACCTCCCGCGCCACATAGGCGACGTCGACGATCTGCGACCAGTCCACGCCCGGCATCGGGTCAAGGTCCACGCGGAGCTCATCGGGGTGCTCCAGGTCCTCGGCGCGCACGGGATGCGGGTTAAGGTCCAGGCACCCGAGATTCACCACCCAGGCCAGGCCGGCGGCGTCCCGGATGACCGCCTCTTCGGCCGATGTCCCGGACGCGTAGTGCAGTGTTGCGGTGTCAATGAAGTCCGGGTGGTTTTCCGGCACGCGCTTCTGGAAAAACGGCTCTGCGCCGATGCCCTTGGGGAAGCGCTTGAGGACCATCGGCCGCCCGCCTGCACCGCGCAGTGCGCCCTCCGCGACGGAAAGGTAGTACCGCACCAGGTCCAGCTTCGTCAGCCCCGGTTCCGGGAACACCATCTTGTCGGGGCTTGAGATGCGGACTTCTGTCCCGGCAATGGAAAGGGTCTCGGCCGGGGTCTTCGACGGGCTCATTCCGTCACGCTAGCAACGATCGGATGCGGCAGCCAGAGCGGGAGCGGCCGCCGCGTTAAACCGAAGTGCCCGGCGCAGATCTCTGCACCGGGCACCGCGGACGGCCAGCTGGCTAGGCTGCCGGCCGGGCGGCCGCGAGGGCGTCGAACACACCCTTGATCTGCTCCACCACCTCAGCGTCGTCCTTCGGGTGGATCTCAGCGAAGCGCACCATGGAGCCGGGCACGGCGAGCTTGACGTCCTCGAGAACCCGGGCGCCGGCGATGCCTGCAGCCTTGCGGGCCTCGTCCTGGGCCCAGACCCCGCCGTACTGGCCAAAGGCAGTTCCGACGACGGCGGTGGGCTTGCCGGCGAGGGCGCCGGCGCCGAAGGGGCGGGACAGCCAGTCGATGGCGTTCTTCAGGGCGGCCGGCACCGTGCCGTTGTGCTCCGGAGTGACGAGCAGCAGCGTGTCCGCCCCGTTGGCGGCGGCGCGCAGCGCGGCAGCCGCCTCGGGCACCTGGCCCTCGACGTCGATGTCCTCGTTGTAGAACGGAATGTTGCCCAGGCTCTCGTGGATCACCACGTCCACCTGCTCCGGTGCGTTCAGCTGGATTGCCTCGGCAAGTTTCTGGTTGGTGGAGTCGGCGCGGAGGCTGCCGACGAGGGTGAGGACGGTGCTCTTGGTCATGGGAACTCCTGGATCAGGGCTGCGGGAGGGCCGCTGCCGTTGGAAAGCTGGGGCAGTTACTGCCTTCACCCAGAGTAAACGGACCGTAGTCCGTTTATTATTCCCGGGCCTTAGAATAGCTGATGTGAGCTTCATCCCACTGCGGCCCGGCCTGACCCCGGAGCCCTCCCCCGAACGTAGCGACGCCGCGCGGAACCGGGAACGACTGCTGAAGGCTGCGCAGGAACTTATTGAGGAGTGCGGCGCCCAGGGCCTGACCATGGACCGGCTCGCTGAACACGCCGGTGTGGGCAAAGGCACCGTTTTCCGCCGGTTTGGCAGCCGGGCCGGGCTGATGCTTACCCTCCTGAGTGAATCGGAGGCTGCCTTCCAGGCGCGCTTCATGTTTGGACCGCCGCCGCTAGGGCCGGGCGCTCCCGGGCTGGAACGGCTCATCGCGTTCGGTGCCGAAAGAATCGCCTACGTGATGGAATTCGGCGAGCTTGTGCTCGCGGCGGAGAACGCAGCCCGGGGCCGCTTCGAAGCGCCTCCCGCGGCGCTCTGGCACCGCCATATCGAGGTGCTGCTCCGGGAAGAGGGATTCGAGCCCGACCCCTGGCTGATGGCGGGATCCTTGAGCGCAACCCTTGATCCGGAGCGGCTGCTGACCCTGGTGAGGGTGCACGGAGTTACCCCCGAACGGTTGGCGGCTTCGTGGCGGGAGCTTGTCACACGGGTGGTCCGCGGCGCGTAGATTACGCCAGTTTTGTGCCGGCCGTCCAGTCACACGAACTTCACAAACTTATTCATAACGATCTGATACGGGCGGGTAGCTTTCCGGGCGTCCGCCCGCATTTTCGCTCGGGGCTTGTGATAGTTTCCTCTGGAATGTGACCCGCGACATAGTCCATCAGGACCTGGCCTGCCAAGGCTGCGGGAGGCCAGCTACCCGCTGGTGGAGGACCCGATGACGCGGCACAACCCCCGCTGAACCGGGGATGACGGAAGGATCCAGCACGTGATTGTTGACAGGGCCAAGAACCCGGCGCACCAGTGGATACCGCTGTGCTCCTTCCCCCGGCCCGTGGCGGCGAAACGGAAATAGCGCCCCATGCTCAGGTACCTCGCCAAGCGCGGCATCACGTACATCTTCATGATCTTCCTGACTACCTCGGCCGGGTATTTCCTGGCGGTCAGTTCCCTGAAGCCCGCGCTGCTTGAGCAGGAACGGATTCCCCGCCCCACCCCCGAGCAGGTGGCAAACTCCATGCGGCTGAAGGGCCTCGATCCAGACCTCAGCCCGTGGGAACGGTACGTCGAATGGCTGACCGGGATCGTGACTCGCTGGGACTGGGGCCGGAGCCCCAACGGCGCCTTCATCAACGCCGAGTTCGGAGACCGTGTCTGGATCTCCACGCGGCTCTTCCTGGCCTCCATCATCCTGACGCTGGTGATCGGCGTGGCCCTGGGGGTCTACTCGGCCGCACGCCAGTACAAGTTCCAGGACCGGGCCATCACTTCGTACAGCTACCTTGCCTACATCGTTCCCGCCCCGATTGCCTACTTCCTGGTGCAGCTGGGTGCCATTAACATCAACGAAACCGTGGGCGAGCGCATCTTCTTCGTCACCGGCATCTCCACACCCGGCATAGAGCCGGGCTGGGCCCAGTTCATCGACATGCTCGCGCACTACGCCGTTCCCACGGTGGCCATCACACTGGTGGGCTGGGGGTCCTACCAGATCGCCCAGCGCCAGTACCTCCTGGACAACGTTAACGCGGACTTCGTCCGGACGGCCCGCGCCAAGGGGCTCACCCGCAACCAGGCCATCTCCCGGCATGCACTGCGCGTCTCCTTCATCCCGGTGGCCCAAAGCATCGCCTTCACCATCCCGGCCATCTTTGCCGGCGGCTTCTTCGCCGAGAAGATCTTCGCGTGGCCGGGCGTGGGTTCGTGGAGCATCGACGCCATCTCGCTCCAGGACGTGAATGCCGCCACCGCCACCCTGGCGTATGGTTCGGTCATCTTCGCCCTGGGCGCCATCCTGGCGGATTTCGCCACCACCCTTGTTGACCCGAGAGTGCGGGTGCAGTAGCCGTGACCAACCTCAATGCAGTGGATCCGGCCGCCGTCGCGCAGGACGCGCACCTGGAGAACGCCGACGTCGTCATTGGCAAGAACACCATCATCTTCCGCCGCTTCATGCGGAACAAGACGGCCGTGGCGGGCCTTGGCATCTTCCTTGCCCTGACCCTCTTTTCCTTTGTGGGCGGATACTTCACCCAATGGGACAAGGAAACCATCGACCCGTTCAACATCGGCATGCCGCCGTCGGCCGAGCACTTCCTGGGGACCTCCCAGGCGGGCATAGACCTCTACGCGATGACGGTGGAAGGCACGCGGATCTCCATCCTGATCGGCCTGATTGTCGGTCTCGTTTCTGTCCTCGTCGCCGCCGTCTACGGCTGCACCATGGCCTACTTCGGCGGCAAGGTGGACAAGGTGATGCTCTTCATCCTGGAAGCGCTCATCATGATGCCGGCCCTCCTGGTAGTGGCGGTGGCCACCAGCGGCGGAGGTGAGGGGCTCAGGCGGAACCTGCCGTCGTGGCTGCTGCTCATCATCGTGCTGCTCGTCTTCAGCTGGATGGGCACGGCACGGCTGATCCGGTCCATGTCCATGTCACTGATGCAGCGGGACTTCGTCAAGGCAGCCCAGTACATGGGCGTCCCGGCGCGCAGGATCGTGTGGCGGCACCTGGTCCCCAACATCGGATCGCTGCTGGTCCTGGACATCACCCGCGGCGTTACCGGTGCCATCCTCGCGGAAGTGGCCTTCTCCTTCATCGGCATCGGCATCAAGGTTCCGGATGTGAGCCTCGGCGTGCTGATCGGCGGCGCCACGTCCCAGGTGCAGACCTTCCCCTGGATGTTCTGGGTGCCGCTGACCGTCATGTTCCTCCTCACCGGGTCCCTGGCCATGATGAACGACGGCCTGCGGGACGCCTTCGACCCCAGCTCAAGTTCATCCGGCAGCGCCAGGAAACGCACCGCCCTGAAAACCCGCGTAAAGGGGAACGCCTCATGAGCAGCGAAACTGCCGCCGGTCCGGTTGGGCAGCCCCAGTCAGCGGTGGAGCGGCTGCACGTCGCGGGCCTGCACGCGCCCACGGACGCAGTCCTGTCCGTCCGGGACCTGAACGTCCGCTTCAACACCGAGAACGGCGTGGTGCACGCCGTCCGGGGAGTGGACTTCGACCTGATGCCAGGAAGGACGCTGGGCATCGTGGGTGAGTCGGGCTCCGGCAAGTCGGTGACGTCCCTCGCCATCATGGGCCTGCTCCCCGCCACAGCCGAGGTCACCGGCTCGGTCCGGCTCAAGGGCAAGGAACTGCTGGGGCTCAGCGACAAAGCCATGTGCGGGTACCGCGGCAATGAGCTGGCCATGGTCTTCCAGGATCCGCTGTCTTCCCTGACGCCCGTCTACACGGTGGGCACGCAGATCATCGAGGCGCTGACCATCCACAACCCCACCATGAGCAAGCAGGCGAAGGAGGCGCGCGCCGTCGAACTTCTTGCCATGGTGGGCATCCCCAGCCCCAAGGAGCGGCTCAGGGCCTTCCCGCACGAGTTCTCCGGCGGCATGCGCCAGCGGGTGATGATCGCCATCGCCATCGCCAACAACCCGCGGGTCCTCATCGCGGATGAGCCGACGACGGCCCTGGACGTGACCATCCAGGCCCAGGTGCTGGAGGTGCTGCATACCGCGCAGGAGGAGACCGGCGCCGCCGTCGTCATGATCACGCACGACCTCGGCGTGGTGGCCGGCATGGCTGACGACATCATGGTGATGTATGCCGGCAGGCCGGTGGAGACGGGTGCAGTGGATGACCTCTACTACAACCCGCGGATGCCCTACACCATGGGCCTGCTCGGCGCCGTACCCCGCGTTGATGTCGCGGAAAAGGCATCGCTGGTCCCCATTGAGGGAATGCCGCCCAACCTGGTCCACACACCCACCGGCTGCTCGTTCGCCCCCCGCTGCCCGCTCGCGGAGGACGCGTGCCTCGATGGCGAACCGGCGCTCCTCCCGGTACCGGGCAGCGCGTACCACAGCGCGGCCTGCATCAAATCGGAGTCCCTGGGCGGTGACGTTGATGCCCACGATGTCTTCGCCGCCCCGCCCGTGCCCGTCTCACGTTTCGACGCCATCCCGCGGGAGGAGCGCTCAACAGTCCTGCAGCTCAAGGACGTGCGCAAACACTTCCCGCTGACCCGGGGCGCGCTGCTCAAGAAGCGGATCGGCACCATCAAGGCAGTGGACGGACTGACCTTCGATATCCGCGAAGGGGAGTGCTTCTCCATCGTGGGGGAGTCCGGCTCAGGCAAGACCACCACGCTGCTGGAAATCATGGAATTCCACAAGGACCAGGATGGCGAAGTGGTGATTGGCGGCATCAGCAACAAGCAGGCCGCCGATGCCCGGACCAAGAGCGCCATGCGCCGTGAACTCCAGATGGTGTTCCAGGACCCCACCGGCGCACTGGATCCGCGATTCACGGTCTATGAAGTGCTCGCCGAGCCGCTCCAGAACGCGGGCATGGACCGGCAGGCCATCAAGAAGCGCATCATGGAGCTCATGAAGCTGGTGGGCCTGCAGCCGGACCACGTCAACCGCTTCCCCAACCAGTTCTCCGGCGGCCAGCGCCAGCGCATCGGAATAGCCCGCGCCCTGGCCGTGAACCCGAAGCTCGTTGTCCTGGACGAGCCTGTCTCCGCCCTGGATGTCTCCGTCCAGGCCGGCGTCATCAACCTCCTCGACAAGCTCCGCGCTGAACTGGGCCTCAGCTACCTTCTGGTGGCCCACGACCTCTCCGTGGTCCGGCACATCTCCAACCGGGTAGCCGTGATGTACCTGGGGAAGATCGTGGAGATCGGCGAGGTGGACCGCGTGTTCGACAACCCCCGCCACCCCTACACCCGCGCCCTGCTCTCGGCCATCCCGGTTCCGGACCCGCAGCTGGAACGCACGCGGGAACGCATCATTCTCCGGGGGGAGCTGCCCTCGCCGCTGGACGCCCCCAAGGGCTGCAACTTCGCCACACGCTGCCCCGTTTTCGCAGCGCTGCCGGCGGCGAAGCAGGAAAAATGCCTGACTCTCGAACCACCACTGGAGCCCGTACCGCCGTCGCCGGCGGCCCAGGCCTTGGCGGCGCACCCGCTGCCCGCCGTGGACCAACGCTTCGCCTGCTTCTTCCCCGACGGGGAGCTGGACGAGGACATGCTGGTGGTCCATGACGCGGCGGACCGCCATGCATCCTAGGTTTTACCGGCCCATCACCAGCACCACCACTCGCACCAACGAAGGGAACACCATGAGGAATCTGAACAGGATCGGCGGAGCGGCGGCAATTGCCGCAGCTCTGGCGCTGACTGCCTGCGGCGGCGGTGGCGGGTCCACCGGGCCGGAAACGGCCAAGGGCCAGGAGGCAGGCAGCGACCTGTCCAAGCTCATCAGCATCAATGAGAAGCCTGCAGCCGATCTTAAACAGGGCGGCAAGGTCACCCTTCCGCTGGGCAACATCGGCCCGGACTTCAATGGGTTCTCCAACAACGGCAACAGCGCGGACAACACCGCGCTGCACCGTCCCATCGACCAGGCGGGAACCTGGGGATGCTGGGACATTGCCTTCGACGGAAAAGTGACTCCGAACAAGGACTTCTGCGAGTCCGTGGAAAACAAGGTAGAAGACGGCAAGCAGACCATTACCATCACGGTCAATGAGAAGGCCGCGTACAACGACGGCACGCCGATTGACGTCAAGGCCTTCCAGAACACCTGGAACATCCTCAAGAGCCCGGACGCCGGTTACGACATTGTCAGCTCAGGAAACTACGAGTTCGTTGAATCCGTGGAGGCCGGCAGCAATGACAAGGAAGTCATCGTCAAGACGAGCCGGCCGGTCTACCCGCTGGACTCCCTCTTCACCGGACTGATCCATCCGGCCGTGAACAGCCCTGAAATCTTCAACGAGGGCTTCAACGGCGAACTGCACCCTGAATGGATGGCAGGGCCCTTCAAGGTGGACCAGTACGACGCCGCCGCAAAGACGGTATCCCTGGTTCCCAACGAGAAGTGGTGGGGCAACAAGCCGGTGTTGGAGAGTGTCGTGTTCCGACAGCTGGAAACCAGCGCCCAGATCGCAGCCTTCAAGAACGGCGAGATCGACGCCATGTCTGCCAACACCATCTCCCTCTACAAGCAGCTTGACGGCACCAAGGACTCCGAGGTCCGCCGCGGCCAGCGCCTGTTCGCCGGTGGCATGAACCTCAACGCCCAGCGCATCACCGACGTGGCTGTCCGCGAGGCGATATTCGCCGCCGTTGACCGCGAAGCCCTCCGGAAGGTCCGCTTCAACGGCCTTAACTGGGAAGAGCCCAGCTCCGGCTCCATGATGCTGCTGCCCTTCTCCGAGTACTACCAGGACAACTACCCCGTGAAGGAAACCGGTCCGGACGCCGCCAAGAAGGTACTGACCGACGCCGGCTACACCGCGAATGCAAACGGCATCATGGAAAAGGACGGAAAGCCTGCCGCCTTCAAGATCAGCAACTTCGGTGACGACCCCACCACCCTTGCCTTCACCCAGACCCTGCAGAAGCAGCTGCAGGCCGGCGGCATGGATGTTGGAATCGACCAGCGGGCTTCTGCCGATTTCGGCAAGGTGCTGGGTTCCCGGGAGTTCGATATGAGCGTTTCCGGCTACACCGTCAGCGCGGACGCCACTGAAGCCGTCAAGCAGTACTACGACTCCAAGACCAACGAGAACCAGTTGGGCGACGCCGAACTGGACAAGAAGATTGCCGACCTGGCTTCCATCGAGGACAACGCCGAGCGCAACAAGGCGGCCATGGAGGTGGAGAAGGAGCACATGGCGAAGTACTTCTCCATGGGCGTGGTCATGAACGGCCCGCAGATCTCCTTCGTCCGTACCGGCCTGGCCAACTACGGCCCGTCCCTGTTCCGCAGCCTGTCCCAGGTTCCGGACTGGACCGCCATCGGCTGGGAAAAGAAGTAGACCCCACCCGCTCTGTAGCGAAGGCCGGCACTCCCTGGGGACAGGGGGTGCCGGCCTTCGCCGTCTGCCCGAACCCTCAACGCTCTCTCACTTAACGTGGGTTTCCTTGGGATGCTCTCTCACTTAACGTGGGTTTCCTTGGGATGCTCTCTCACCTAAGGCCCCCATTTCGGCGTCTCGCATCCAGGCCTGCGGGAGTAGCGTAGGAATATGACCGGGGACCCAGCTTCGCAGCGCACCATCCGTACCGCCGTCGTGGGTTTCGGGCTTTCGGGAAGTGTGTTCCACGCTCCCCTGATAGCGGCGGACCCCCGTTTTTCGCTGGACCTCATTGCCACCTCCAACGCCGGAAGGGACGCCGCGGCAACCGCCCGGTATCCGGGGGTGAGGACAGTGCCGGACGGCCATGCGGTCCTTGCCCGCGCGGACGAAGTGGACCTCGTGGTCCTGGGAACGCCGCCTGCCACCCACTACCCGTTGGCCAAGGCTGCCTTGGAGGCAGGCCTGGATGTTGTGGTGGACAAGCCGTTCGCCGTGACCAGTGGACAAGGCCAGGAGTTGATCACGCTGGCAGGGGAGCTGGGGCGGGTCTTGACGGTGTTCCAGAACCGGCGGTGGGACGGCGACTTCCTGACGGTGCAAAAACTCCTGTCCGCTGACGCGCTGGGCAAGGTCACGCGGTTCGAGTCCCGCTTCGAGCGGTGGTCCCCGGCCATCGCGAAGGCTTGGAAGGCGCGCGCCACGGCGGCGGAGGGCGGCGGTACCTTGTTCGATCTAGGCAGCCACCTGATCGACCAGGCACTCCAGCTCTTTGGCCCGGCCTCCGTGGTCCACGCAGAGTTGAAGGCACGCAGGTCGGACGAGCGGGCGGACGACGACGTGTTCCTGGTACTTCGGCACGAATGCGGTGTTTTGAGCCACCTGACCATGAACATGATGTGCGCCCAGCAGGGACCGAGGTTCCGGGTGCTGGGTTCCGTTGGCGGATTCACCAAGAAAGGCGTGGACCCGCAGGAGCCGTACATTGCCGCGGGCGGCAGCCCGTTGGACGCCGAGTACGGCGAGGAGGCGCCGGAGTGGGCAGGACTGCTGGGCCGCGATGGCCACCTCGACCCCCTGCCCACCGAACGCGGCGCCTACCCCGAGTTCTACCGGATCCTCGCGGACAAAATCCTCGACGGCGGCACGGCATCAGCCCTGCCGCTTCCGGTGAAGCCGGAAGACGCCGTCGAGGCCCTCAAACTAATAGAAGAAGCACGGAAACTTGCGCATTAAGCATCGATTGCTCCGTAAGTGTCGTTTAGGGGGTTCAAAACGACGCGTACGGAGCAACCGATGGACTACTTAAGCCGAAACCAGTTCGTGCCAGTCGGCGACGAGCGGCAGGTTGTGTGCCTCGGAGACGGAGTGGTGTGCCACGTGGCCGGCGGCGATGTTCAGGCCTGCGGCCAGGGC
>NZ_JARCCZ010000009.1:0-185059 GCF_048957775.1 Pseudarthrobacter sp. CC4
CACCGCACCGGCCAGCTGCAGCAACCCCGTCTCCGCGATCGCCGCCAGCCGCTCCTCCACCTCCTCCGGCAAAATCAACTCCGGATGAAACCCCTCCAAACCCAACAAAATGGCCGTCATCGTCCCATGCCCATGGCCCGTCGCCGCCAACGACCCATACAAATCCACCCGCAACGACGCCACCCCCGCCAGCACCCCCGAGCCCTTGAGCTCCTCAGCAAAAACAGCAGCAGCCCGCATCGGCCCCACAGTATGAGAACTCGAAGGTCCGATCCCAATCGAAAACAGATCAAAAACGCCAACAGCCATGGTGGTTCCTAACTAAAACAGTGGTTGGGTGGAGCGGCCGTGGCATCCTCTGCATGCTCGGTCGCGAGGACGCCCGCTGAGCGGACGTGACGCTCCCTTAGACGCATGCTGCCGGATGTCACGCCCACTCCGAGGGTCCGTCACGCAGGTGATAGAACCGCGAGCGCCGGCGGAGCCGGGCTTTTCGGAAGCGTGCGTCAGAGGCGAGGAACGAGCCAGCACGCGTGAAAAGTCCGGTCCGCCGTCGCGGACGCAACCGAGGTCAGGACAGTGGTGCGACGCCCGGGTAGAGCGGGTGGGCTTTGGCGAGGGCTTCGACGCGGTGACGCAGCCCCGAAAGGTCGGCGTCGGCGTCGGCCGTCAATGCCTCGGCTATGATGTCCGCGACCTCGTGGAAGGCATCCTCGCCGAACCCGCGCGTTGCCAGCGCAGGCGTGCCGATCCGGAGGCCGGAGGTCACCATCGGTGGCCGCGGGTCGAAGGGGACGGCGTTGCGGTTGACGGTGATGTCGATGGCCGCGAGGCGGTCCTCGGCCTGCTGCCCGTCGAGCTCGCAGTTGCGCAGGTCGACCAGGACCAGGTGCACATCTGTGCCGCCGGAGACCACGCTGATGCCCTTGGCCGTGACGTCCGGCTGGACCAGGCGCTCGGCGAGGATCCGGGCGCCGGCAAGGACGCGCTGCTGGCGCTCCTTGAACTCGGCGGACGCGGCGATCTTGAACGCCACGGCCTTGCCCGCAATCACGTGCTCCAGCGGTCCGCCCTGCTGTCCGGGGAACACAGCCGAGTTGATCTTCTTGGCGATGTCGGCGTCGTTCGTCAGGATGATGCCGCCGCGCGGACCGGCGAGGGTCTTGTGCGTGGTGGACGTGGTCACGTGCGCGTGGGGCACCGGCGACGGGTGCAGGCCGGCGGCCACGAGCCCGGCGAAGTGCGCCATGTCCACCATGAGGTAGGCGCCCACGGAATCAGCGATGCGGCGGAACTCGGCGAAGTCCAGCTGCCGGGCGTAGGCGGACCAGCCGGCCACGATCAGCGCCGGCCTGGTCTCCTGGGCCAGGCGCTCCACCTCGGCCATGTCCACTGTGTGGGTGTCCTCGCGGACGCCGTAGGGGACCACGTTGTAGAGCTTGCCGGAGAAGTTGATCTTCATGCCGTGGGTGAGGTGCCCGCCGTGGGCAAGGTTCAGGCCCATGATGGTGTCGCCCGGCTTGATCAGCGCGTGCATCACCGAGGCATTGGCCTGGGCGCCGGAGTGCGGCTGCACGTTGGCGAACCCCGCGCCGAAGAGCGCCTTGATCCGGTCGATGGCGAGCTGTTCGATGACGTCTACGTGTTCGCAGCCGCCGTAGTAGCGCTTGCCCGGGTAGCCCTCGGCGTACTTGTTGGTCAGCACCGAGCCCTGCGCCTGCATGACGGCCACGGCGGTGTGGTTCTCGGAGGCGATCATCTCCAGGCCGTCGCGCTGGCGGGTGAGTTCGTCGTCGATCTTCGCGGCGATCTCGGGGTCCAGGGTGGAGAGGTCCGCGTCGAGACTCGGCGAAACCACCTGCTCGAAGGCCGTCACTGTGCCGGTGCCTGCTGCCGCGCTGCTCACAGTTCGCCGCCGTTGGCTGCCGCGTATTCCTCAGCGGACATCAGCGGGCCTTCTTCGGTGACGGCCACCTTGAAGAGCCAGCCGGCGCCGTAGGGATCGTTGTTGATCAGGGCGGGGTCGGAGACCACTTCGTCGTTGATCTCGACAACTTCGCCGGTGACGGGCGCGTAGAGGTCGGAGACGGACTTGGTGGACTCCACCTCGCCGCAGGTCTCCCCCGCGGTCACGGTGGAGCCAACCTCGGGGAGGTCCACGTACACGATGTCGCCGAGGGCTTCGGCGGCCACAGCTGAGATTCCGACGCCGGTGGGCCCGGATCCGTCAGCAGCAACCCATTCATGCTCGGCGGAGTACTTCAGTTCAGCAGCAACTTTTGCCATGTGTTTTTCCTTAGGTTCGTGTTTGAGAAAGTGAGGGAGCGTCGGCCCAAAACCCGCATTAAGTGAGAGAGCGTCGGCCCAAAACCCGCATCAAGTGAGAGAGCGTCGAGGGCCGGCGGAGCTGGCATCCGGCAGCATGCGTCAAAGCGACGAAGGAGCAGCATGCAGAGGATGTCAGCCCCGCCGGGGCGGGCGTTACTTCTGGCGCTTGTAGAACGGGAGTGCTACTACTTCGAAGGGCTCCGGCTTGCCGCGGAGGTCGATGTCCAGGGCGGTGCCGGGTTCCGAGTGTTCGACGTCGACGTAGGCCATCGCGATCGGGTACCCGAGGGTGGGTGAAGGCTGGCCGGACGTCACCTCGCCCACGACGTTGCCGTCCTTGAGGACCGGGTAGTGGCTGCGGCCGGCGCGGCGGCCCAGGCCCTTGAGTCCCACGAGCTTGCGGCCGGACGTGGAGCCTGCGCCGAGTGCTTTGAGTTCGGCGAGCACGGCCTTGCCCACGAAGTCGGATTCCTTGGCCAGCGAAACCACGGGGCCCAGGCCGGCTGCGTAGGGGTTGCCTTCGCGGGAGAGCTCGTTGCCGTAGAGCGGCATGCCCGCTTCGAGGCGGAGCGAGTCGCGGCAGGCCAGGCCTGCGGGGATGAGCCCGTGGCCGGCACCAACTTCCAGGAGCGCGTCCCACAGACCGGCGGCGTCCTCATTGGGGATGTAGATCTCGAAGCCGTCCTCGCCGGTGTACCCGGTGCGGGCCAGCAGCAGGTCCTGCCCGTTAATTTCCACCTCGACGGCCGCGTAATACTTCAGCTCCGTCACCAGGGAGTGTTGATCCGCAGGAACGAGCGTCAGCAGGATGGCCTCGGCGTTCGGTCCCTGCACCGCGATGAGGGAGGTCTCGGCGGAAACGTCGTTTACGGTGACGTCGAAGCCGGCAGCCCGCTCGGCCAGCGCTGCGGAAACCACCGCAGCGTTGCCGGCGTTGGGCACCACAAGGTACTTGTCTTCACTCCGCCGGTAGGAAATGAGGTCGTCGATGATGCCGCCGTCTTCCTGGCAGATCAGCGAGTACTTGGCCTTGCCCACGGCAACCGCGGACAGCTTGCCGGCCAGGGCGTAGTCCAGGAAGGCTGCCGCGTCCGGGCCGGTAACCCACACTTCGCCCATGTGGGAGAGGTCGAACAGTCCGGCGGCGTTGCGGACAGCGTGGTGTTCGGCCAGCTCGGAGTTGTACTTCAGGGGCATCTGCCAGCCGCCGAAGTCGGTGAAGGATGCGCCGGCAATCTTGTGCTGCTCATAGAGCGCGGTGTAGTTCTCAGTCATCACGGAATCCTTAGTTCTCAAACTCGGAAAGAGGCGGGCAGGAGCAGACCAGGTTGCGGTCCCCTGCCGCGCCGTCGATGCGGCCGACGGGCGGGAAGTACTTGTCCTGCCGGAGCGATGCCACCGGGAAGACGGCCTGTTCGCGCGGGTACGTCCGGTCCCATTCAGAGGAGACGACGGCGGCGGCCGTGTGGGGTGCGTTGCGCAGCGGGGACTTCTCAACGGTGAAGTCGCCGGCGGCCACTTGGTCGATTTCCTTGCGGATGGTGATCATGGCTTCGATGAAGCGGTCGATCTCCGCGAGGTCCTCGGACTCGGTGGGCTCCACCATCAGGGTGCCCGCCACCGGGAAGGACAGCGTGGGGGCGTGGAAGCCGAAGTCGATGAGCCGCTTGGCCACGTCCTCGGCCGTGACACCCGTGCGGGCGGTCAGCTCGCGCAGGTCAAGGATGCACTCGTGCGCAACGAGGCCGCTTTCACCGGTGTAGAGGACCGGGAAGTGCTCGTCCAGGCGGGCTGCGACGTAGTTCGCAGCCAGGAGCGCGGACTTGGTGGCCTCGGTCAGGCCCTGCCCGCCCATCAGCTTCACGTAGGCCCAGGAGATCGGGAGCACACCGGCGGAGCCGAAGCGCGAAGCGGAAATCGCGACGCCATGCCCGGCTTCATGGGCGGCCTTGTTCGCGTCGCCCGGCATGAACGGTGCCAGGTGTGCCTTGGCAGCAACCGGGCCGACGCCGGGTCCGCCGCCGCCGTGCGGGATGCAGAAGGTCTTGTGCAGGTTCAGGTGGGAGACGTCGCCGCCGAACCTGCCCGGCTGGGCGAGGCCTACAAGTGCGTTCAGGTTGGCGCCGTCAACGTACACCTGGCCGCCGGCGGCGTGGATCGCGTCGCACACCTCGCGGACATCGGAGTCGTACACGCCGTGCGTGGACGGGTACGTGATCATGATGGCCGAGAGGACGTCCTTGTGGGCCTCGATCTTGGCCTGCAGGTCGGCGTGGTCGATGGTGCCGTCTGCAGCGGTGGCAACAACCACAACCTTCATGCCCGCGAGCACGGCGGAGGCGGCGTTGGTGCCGTGCGCCGATGCCGGGATCAGGCAGACGTTGCGCTGCTGGTCCCCGCGGGAGTGGTGGTAGCCGCGGATCGCCAGCAGGCCGGCGAGCTCGCCCTGGGAGCCGGCGTTGGGCTGGATGGATACCTGGTCGTAGCCGGTGATTTCGGCGAGGTCGGCTTCCAGGCCCGCAATCAGTTCGCGCCAGCCCTCCGTCTGGGAGTCGGGGGCGAACGGATGGATGGAGGCGAACTCCGGCCAGGAGATGGCTTCCATCTCGGCGGTGGCGTTCAGCTTCATGGTGCAGGAGCCCAGCGGGATCATGGTGCGGTCCAGTGCCAGGTCCCGGTCGGAGAGGCGGCGGATGTAGCGCAGCAGCTGGGTCTCGGAACGGTGCGTGTTGAACACCGGGTGCTGCAGGTAGCTGGAGGTGCGCAGCACCGATTCGGGCAGCTCGAAGCCCTCACCGGACACAACCGGACCGGCGCCAAAGGCGACGGCAACCGCGGCGAGGACCTCCGGCGTCGTGGTTTCATCAACGGACACGCCAACGGTGTCCGCGTCGATGAGGCGCAGGTTGATGCCGCGGGCTTCGGCGGCGGTGATCACCTTGGCGGCCTTGCCGGGAACACTGACCGTGAGGGTGTCGAAGAAGGTGTCGGACACCAGTTCGCGGCCGGCGGTCTTCAGCGTGGCGGCCAGGGCGCGGGCGTTGTTGTGGACAGTCTCGGCGATCGCCTTCAGGCCGTCGGGGCCGTGGTAGACGGCGTAGAAGGAGGAGACGATGGCCAGCAGCGCCTGGGCGGTGCAGATGTTGGACGTGGCCTTCTCGCGACGGATGTGCTGCTCGCGGGTCTGCAGTGCCAGGCGGTAGGCGGGGACGCCGGCGTTGTCCTTGGAAACGCCCACGATGCGGCCGGGGAGGGTGCGTTCCATGCCGTCGCGGACGGCCATGTAGGCGGCGTGCGGTCCGCCAAAGAACAACGGCACGCCAAAGCGCTGGGTGGAGCCGACGGCGATGTCCGCGCCCTGCTCGCCCGGCGGGGTGATGAGGGTGAGTGCCAGGAGGTCGGCAGCGACGGTGACCAGCGCGCCGCGCTCCTTGGCTTCGGCGATGACGGCGGACTGGTCCCAGACGCGGCCGGAGACGCCGGGCTGCTGCAGGACGACGCCGTTGATGTCGCCGTCGGGAAGTCCGTTGGTGAGGTCTGCGATTTTCACCTCGAAGCCGAGGGCTTCGGCGCGGCCCAGCACGATGGAGATGGTCTGCGGCAGGAGGTCGGCGTCGAGGACGGTCTTGCCGTCCTTCGCAGTCTTGGACTTGTTGGCGCGGCGCATCAGCAGCACGGCTTCGGCGACGGCGGTGGCTTCGTCGAGGAGGGAGGCGTTGGCCACCGGGAGCGCGGTGAGGTCCTGGACCATGGTCTGGAAGTTCAGCAGCGCCTCGAGCCGGCCCTGGGAAATCTCGGGCTGGTACGGGGTGTAGGCGGTGTACCAGGCGGGGGCTTCAAGGATGTTGCGGCGGATCACCGGCGGGGTCACGGTGTCGTAGTAGCCCTGGCCGATCATCTGCACGGCCGTCTTGTTCTTGCCGGCCAGCTTGCGGAGCTCGGCGAGGACCTGCACTTCGCTGAGGGCGCCCTCAAGGGTGAGCGGCTTGTCCTGGCGGATGGAATCCGGAACTGCGCTGTCCACGAGGCCATCAAGGGTGTCGTAGCCGACGGCCTTGAGCATGGTGTCGATGTCGGACTGGCGGCGCGCGCCGATATGGCGGTCTGCGAAGGTGGTTGGGGACGATTGAACCGTCATGAGAGGAACTCCATAATTCAGGTGGCAACCGGTGCCACTTTGATTCGGGTTCCTCCCCGCTCTGTATTGGACCTGAGAGTTTTGCGTTGCCCTGCTGTTCAGCGGGGCGCCACTTGCACCGTCGGTGAGCCCGGTTGCCCGGACTGCTTTCCAGAGTTGCCTTGCCGCGGCGGTACGTGGGCCTGAGAGATTCCTGGGGAGGATTTGCTCCTACGGCGCCTGCAGAACGTACCGGCAGGACTCTCCCGCCGCAGATCATAAGCACGTGCCACTGGTCGGTGACACGGCTCACACCTTACCGGGTTATGGGGCTGGATGCAAAATCCGCGTCTTTCCAAGGCAGGCTTACGACGGCGGGACGCGCCGGACGTGCTCGAAGGCATCAGGTGCACGGAGGCAGTGCAATTAGGAAGCTTCCGGAAGTTCTAGCGGGAGGCTTCCCTGCCCAGCCGGTAGCCCGCCCAGAACGCCAGGACGAGCAGTCCGACGACGGCGACGGCCAGGCCGATCTGTGTACCTTGGGTAACCAAGGCGATGCCGCTGCCGCTGAAAAGCTGGTTGCTCAGCGGCGCGTAGGCGAACCAGCCGAAGCTGGCGTCCGCGTTGCTCCATGCGACGAGGCACCCCGCCACTACCGTCACAAGGCCAGCGATGGGAACGACGGCGGCAAGAACCCGGGCAGGCGGCGGAGTTTTGCGGTCTTCAGGTGCGTTGTTGTCCCCCATGCAGGCGAGTCTAGCCGGGCCGCCCCCGGCGTCCGGCTCCGGGGCAAGACAGGCTCCGGGCAGCGGGTTTAGGCTGGGCGGATGTTGACCATAGGCAGCACCGTCCTCGGCGTCAACGACGTCGCCCGCGCAACCGCCTTTTGGCACGCCGCCCTCGGCTACGTCCCGCAGGAGCCCGGGGACGAAACCTGGGTGATCCTGGTGCCAGCAGCGGGCCCGGGAGCGCAGCTCGCCCTCATGCTGAGCGAAACGCCGGTCCAGGAGCACCCGCGCATTCACCTGGACCTGTATGCGGACGATCAGGGCGCCGAGGTGCAACGGCTGGTTTCACTCGGCGCCCAGCGCGTCGACTGGGACCTGTACCCGGAGAACCCCGATTTCGTGGTCCTCGCCGACCCCGACGGCAACAGGTTCTGCGTCGTTGACAAAAGTCCGCGGTAGCCCCGCCGTCGAACCTTGAACTTCCGGCCGGGTCAGTTTTCAGGCAGTTGCCCGGCCAGCCCCTGCAGTGATGGTTCCCGGCCCAGCTCCACATGGGCGAACGCCAGCGCCGCCGCAAGTTCGGCCTTGCCGTCATAGATGGCCCGGCACAGGCTCAGGTGCTCCGCGCACTGGACCTGGGGATCACGATGCCCGGTCAGGGTGAAGAGCCACTGCATCCTGCCCAGCAGAGGCTTCATGGAGTACTCCAGCAGCGAGTTGCCTCCCATCGAGACGATCTCCGCGTGCAGGGCCGTGTTGATGAGCGGGATCTCCGTGTGGTCGTGGCGCAGGGTTGCTTCTTCGGCCTTGTCCATCATGTGCTGCAGGCGCGCTGTGGACTCACCCCGGGCGGCGGCCTGGGCGGCGAGCCGCGCGGCGAGGACCTCGAGGCTGAGCCGGACATCAAAGAGTTCATTGACGTCCCTCAGGGTGATCTGCTTGACGGTGGCCCCGCGCCGTGGCGAGGTGTCAATGAAACCTTCGGCTTCCAGCTGCTGGAGGGCTTCGCGGACGGGGACCCGGGAAACGTCCAGGGCCTGTGACAGCTCGCGTTCCCTGAGCCGTGAACCGGGCGCGAAGTCACCCGAGATGATCAACTCCCGGATCCGTGCACGGGTAGCATCAGCCGAAGACGCGGGTGCGTCCGCCTGGGTACTCAAAGATGCCTCCTGTTGGTTCCAGTGCCCTGCTTCCGGGCTGCCTCAGTTATTCAGCTCCACGCGGGTGCCGACCCCCTGGTTGAGTGCAGCGTCATACAGGAGCCTCCCGATGGCAAGGTCCTGCAGGCCGATACCCACCGAATTGAACAAGGTTATGTCCTCATCCCCCAGACGGCCTGCTTTTATCCCGGCCGCCACGTCACCAAGTTCGGCTTCCACATCGTCAAAGCCCATGACGCCTTCAGCCACAGGGACGATCAGTCCCCCTGACTTCGCTTGGGCCGTGGCCAGGCTGTCCACGAAGACCCGCGCCCGCGCCATACCCGCTGAGTCAATCTCCCGGTGGTCAGGCCGCGGACGGGATCCGACGGCGTTGACGTGCAGTCCGGGCTGGAACCACTCCCCCTTGACCAGCGGCTCAACCGCTGGCGTGAGGGTGCACAGCACGTCCGAGTTCTCAACAACTTCCTGCACACTGGCGGCCCGCGTGATGTGCAGCCCGTATGAGGAAATCCGGTCACAGAACGCAGCGACCGTCTCAGTGGAACGGGACCACACCACGACATTTTTTATCGGCAGGACGGCCAGCATGGCTTCCACATGTGCCACCGCCAGGGCCCCCGCCCCCACCAACCCCAAGGTGGCACTCCCGGGCCTGGCAAGCAGCTTGGTCGCCACCGCGCTGGCAGCGGCCGTACGGACCCGGGTGGGGACTTTACCGTCCAGGATGGCCAGTGTTTCACCGGTCAGCTGGCTTACGAGCATGATGGTGGACCGCTGCGAGGGCAGGCCGGCCCCACCGTTGGACGGGATGTCCGCCAGTAGTTTCACGGATGCCAGCTCCTCCGGCCCGGACAGCGCCGCCATCGGCAGGAACCGGGCATCCGACGACGGCAGGAGGAGCGAATCCGGCGCGGGCTGGACAGCGGTACCTCGGCTCAGGCCGGCAAACACGCGTTCGACGGCGGCAATGGTTCCGGGCATATCGGCCAGGGTTTCGAGCTCGGAGGCTTTAAGGATCAGGGTCATGGGGGTCGCTTTCGGAATGGAAGGGGGCGTTAGCTTGGGCGGTCAAGGTTGGCGGGGAAACCCCGCCCTGAGAGGCACGGTGGCTCAGAGGCTGTTCCTGACAAGGACTCCCTGCGCCACCACGGCCCGGATTCCTTCCAAGGCAGAGCCGCTGGACAGGGGATCAGAGTCCACAATGACGGCGTCCGCGAAGGAACCGGGCACCAGCCGGCCGGCGTTTTCACTCCAGCCCAGCAGCGCGGCGGCATTGACCGTGGCGGCCCTCAGGGCTTCCAGGGGGGAAAGCCCGGCCTCACTCAACAGGCGGACTTCCGTGCCGATCGGAGTCACGTCGGATCCGAACGAGTCCGTCCCCGCAACGACGGTCACGCCGGCATCATGGGCGGCTTTCACGGCTGCCTTGATGATGGGTGTGTACTCCTTGCCCCGGGCGGCAAGGATTGGGTTGGACGAACCCGCCATGCTGGTGATGGCATCCATGGTGGGCGTGAAGTACGTCCCCTGCCTGGACATCCGGGAGATGGTCTCTTCGGTGACGAAGACTCCGTGCTCGATGCTGCGCACCCCTGCCCGGACCGCGCCGTCTATCCCTTCGGCACTGTAGGCATGGCACAGCACACCCGCTTTGCCTGCTGCCTTGACCACGGCGGAGAGCTGATCGTAGTTGTAGACCAGCTCACGGGGATCCTGCTCCGGCAGGCCCGCCCGGGGGTTGGCCCTTGTCTTAATCACCTGCGCGCCGCGGTTCAGGTTCACGCGCGTGAGGTAGGCGAGATCGCCCGTTTCCCTGACACCGCCAGCCAGGGAGGCAAGGGGTGCAAGATCAGGGTCGGCGAGGAGCGAGTCCCCCAGCTCGGGTGAGACGAACAGCCCGGCAGGGCTCATCCGGGGCGAGGCTCCGGCGGCCCAGGCAGGCAGGGCGGCCAAGGCGACGTCCTGGTAAAAGCTGCTCGAGCCGCTCCTGACGCTGGTTGCTCCGCCCTGCAGAATGGCGCGCGCATCCGACAGCGCGTTCGCATGGACATGCACGTCGATGAGTCCTGGAATGACCCAGCGGCCGGAGGCGTCCACCACGTGTGCCCGCCTGGCAAGCGCGGCCACTGCACGTCGCGTTTCCTCCCGGGTACCGACCGCACTGACCTTTCCTCCTTCCAGCACCAGGACGCCGTCATAGACAGCGTCGCCGGTCTGGGGATCCACGATGGTGCCGCCTTCGATGATCATCGGCGGCGGCGAAGCGGGACGCCCACGGCGGCCGGGGCCTGCCGTGTTGCCCTCCGCTTTCGCCGCCGGGGCATTTCCCAGCTGGGCGGCAAGGCTGGCCACCGAGATCCCGGCGAGGGCGGCCGCTCCGGCGAGGATCCCGCGGCGCGGAACGGCCGGGGAAGGGAGGGCGGCGGGGGTGTGGTCGTGCAGGCACATGGTTTCTCCAAAGGGATAAGCCCTGCGGCGGAAGCGCGGGGTCCGTGGATGGGTCAATGTCGAGCGATTGGCGGGGGCGGTCGAGCTTCGCCCCTACGTACTGGTAGCCCCGAATGCGTTCACAATAGCCCCATTGGTATACCAAGGACTAGCGTGGGCGGGAATGCGAATTGCCGGAGCCAGGTTAGGAAACGCCTACCGGAGCGACGATGTCCGCTGGCGGATACGCGGGCGGAAACAGTTCATCAGGGTCCCGGCGCCGGCTGTCCCGCTCGGAGTAGGCTGCCCGCATCCGGTCGAACAGTTGCTGCCCCTCGGCCCGCAGGGACTCGAGGTCCAGGCCGGGCAGGGCGCCGTCGACGACGACGGCACGCCCGGCCACGAAGGTATCGGTCACCTGGCGGGCCGTGCCGTTCAGCACGAGTGTTCGCAGCGGGTCCTCGACGACACCATCTGCGAAGCTGGCCAGCGAGACTACCGTAATGTCCGCCTGCATACCGGGCGCAAGCCTTCCCAGGTCCGGCCGCCCAAGGGCCGTGGCCCCGCCGAGGGTGGCGGCGTCGAAGTAGTCAGCCAGGGCGCCTGCGTCGGGCCTTTCCTCGACCAGCCGGGTCAGGTGCATCCCCACGTCGATGCCCCGAATCAGGTCCGGAGGGAAGGAATCGGTGCCCAGGCAGAGATTGACGCCGGCCTCGCGGAAACGGTCGAATGACACAAGCTGCTTCTGGTAGCGGAAGGACGTCAAGGGGCAGTGGACAATGCTGACGCCGTGCCTGGCCAGCAGGTCCAACGGGCCTCCGGCGGCCGCCGCAGCAGGATTCCTGGCGTCAATCACCACGCCGTGAGGAATGAGGAGGCGGGTGCCGAAAAGGCCCGTGGATTCCAGAAGTTCCAGCACGCTGCGCCCGGCAGAGCGCAGCAACAGCCCGTCTTCCAGGGGCGATTGCAGACAGTGCAGCCGCACGAGGGCGTCCCGCTCACGGGCAATCCGGGCAGTCTCCCGCATGAGGTTTTCGGACAAGGTCTCAATCCGGCACGGGAGCAGGACGCCCGTGATAAGCGGGTCCGCGAGGTCAGCTGCAAAGTCCAGGAAATCCTGTGCGTCCTGCAGCCCGGCAACCCCGCGGGCCTCATCGAAGTGGACTTCGCGGTCCCCCGCTGCAGTGGTGACGTGGACCCCCGACCGGTAGGCCGGCCCGAGGTAGCCGCGGAGTCCGATCCGACGGCTGGTCCGCGCCATGTCCACCAGTTCATCGAGTCCTTCAGCCCAGGAGCTGTGGATCTCCGAGGCAATCGGCATGTAGGTGGTAATGCCGTGCAGCGCCAGCTGCGCCAGCGCGAACTCCCGCACCTTGGCGCGTTCAGCCGGACTGAACACATCCCGGCGGTTGTTGGCAAAGTAGTTCTCGGACCACAAGTGGCCGGCGGCAACTTCAGGCGAAGGCCACGAGTCGAGGATGAGGTGGTCGATGTCGGCGAGGGCATCCAGGTCAATCAGTCCGGGGATGACCAGGCTCTTGCCGTAGTCGCGCTCCTCATCCACGGGACCGTCATAGCCGCGGCCGACAAAGACGATGACAGTACCTTCGAACACGACTTCGCCGTGCTCAATGAGGGTGTGCTGTTTTCCATCAAAACCCAGAACGTACCGGGCGGAGATTTTCGTGTACATCGTGACTCCTTGCACCTGGGCGCCGGGCATGGGTTCCGGGCGCCTACAAAAATGTGACTTGCCTCTCACTGGGTACGAGTATACAGTCTTTTGGTATACCAGAGCGACATTCCCGAAACCTGGGCTGTATATCGCTCGCTCCTCCCCGTTCCCCCTCGAAAGGCCTGCGTCATGCGCAATGAAGCGAAGACCACAGGCGGCACCGCATCCGTCCTAGTGGACGCGGTACCGTCGCATACTTTCCGTGCCCGCCCCGCCCTGTGGTTCGCAATGATCGCGCTCTCCACCGCCGTTTGTGCCGCGGCCATCATGATCGGAACCCATAAATTCCACCTCGGCCCCGCCGCGATTGTCCTGATGCCAATCCTGTGGACCGTGCTCATCGGCGGCTTCCTGGGAGTCCAGAGATGGAAACCAATCGGCGGGCGTGCCCGTGCGGTGTCCACCCACCTCATGGATGTCTCCATCGTGTTCTTCCTCGCGGGCCTCGGCACGCAGATCGGGCCGTCCTTGACGAAGTTCACGAACATCGGTCCCGCGATCCTGCTGCAGGAGGTGGGCCATGTGGTGGGCACAGTGATCCTGGCACTGCCGGTCGCGGTTGCGCTTGGCCTGGGCCGCACAGCCATCGGTGCCACGTGGTCGATTGACCGCGAGTCCTACCTTGCTTTCGCCATCCAGCGCTTTGGCGTCCGTTCCCCCGAGTACCGCGGCGTATTCGCGGTGTGGGTTTTGGGCAGTGTATTCGGTGCCGTGTTCATCTCGCTGTTGGCGGGCCTTCTGGGTGGACTGGACTTCTTTGACCCGCGGGCCCTCGCGCTGGGTCTTGGACTCGGGTCCGCCTCCATGATGCTCGGCGGCGTGGGTGCCCTGTCCATCCTGTATCCGGAGATGGCGGGCGAGATCATGGCCCTTGCTGCCCTGTCCAATCTGGTGACCAACATCGTCGGCTTCTACGCCGGCGTTTTCATCGCGCTGCCTATGTGCCAGAAGCTTTACACGATGTGGTCCCGCATTTTCGGGCGGGACGATCTGGGCCGCCGTGTCCGCGGCGGCGCTCTCCTTGGCTCCGCAGCCGGTAGCAAAACAGGCGGATCCGCCCACGCGCACTCCGGCGCGGCCGCTGTGGAAGCGGATGAGCCGGCCGTCACTGACACCGTGGACGTCAACGGCATCGAAGCGGACCCCACTGTTCTCCGTTCCCCCAGGACGTGGCTCACCGCCTTCGCCGCGACGGGAGTGGCAGGCATCCTGCTGAACACGCTGGGCACGGGTTCAATGCGACCGCTGGATGTGGTCGGCGTGACCATCCTGCTGGTCCTTACTGCCATCGCCCTGGTCCTCGCCAAGCTCGTTCCGGCGGTTCCGTCCAGCATCTGGGTCCTTGCCCTTGCAACGATTGCGTCCGCGACGTTCCTGCCCATCGGCCCCTTCATCGCCTCCACCACGCAGAACATCAACGTCCTCTTCGCAGGCCTGCCAATGATCGCCCTGATCGGCATGTCACTGGGCCGTGATGTGAAGGCACTCCGCTCACTGAGCTGGAAGATCATCATCGTCGCCCTGATGACCTTCACCGCGAGCTTCGTTGCCGCCGCAGTGATCGCGCAGGTCGCCTTCCATTTCTAGTCCATACTGCGGGGAAGGCGGCGGGCCTCCGGGCCCGGTGCCTTCCCCCCGCCGTTAACACCACAGACCCTTAACCGGGACAGCACTGCAAAAGGATCCAACCATGCTCATCACCAATGTCCGCCCGTGGGGCGGGGACGCCGTAGACCTGGAAATTAGCGCGGGACGGATCGCGGCCATCCGTGCGGTGGGGACCGGCGCCGTAACTGGTGACGCTTCCGGCCGGAAGCTGGACGGGCGCGGCCGGATGGCCCTCCCTGCATTCACGGATGTGCACGTCCACCTTGACTCGACCCGGATCGGGCTGCCCTTCCGGGAGCACACCGGTTCGCCGGGGGTGTGGAACATGATGTGCAATGACCGGAAGAACTGGCGCGACACCCCCATCCCCTACCCCGATGTGGTGGCGGGGACGCTGGAACGGATGATTGCACGCGGCACCACGCGCGTCCGCTCCTATGCCCAGATCGATGTGGACTGCAAGCTTGAGCGCTTCGAGGCAGTCATGGCCGCGAAGGAGCGCTTTGCCCGTGCTGCAGACGTGGAGATCATGGCGTTTCCCCAGGCCGGCCTCCTGCAGGAGGAAGGCACTGTCCCGCTGCTCGAGGAGGCACTGCGTGCGGGGGCCACGACCATAGGGGGCATCGACCCCTGCCAACTGGACCGCGATCCCGCCCGCCATCTGGACATCGTGTTCGGCCTGGCGGAGAAGTACGGGGCCGACGTCGATATTCACCTTCACGAACCCGGGCACCTTGGCGTCTTCAGCGCCGAACTTGTCTTCGAACGCACCCGGGCGCTGGGCATGCAGGGACGCGTGTCGCTTTCCCACGCTTACGATCTGGCCAACGTCCACCCGGATGTGACTGCCCGCCTCATGGAGCAGATGGCCGAACTGGACGTAGCCTGGGCGACAGTGGCCCCGGCAAGCGCCGGCACCCAGTTCGACCTGGTCCAGATGACCGCGGGCGGGATCCGCGTGGGTCTTGGCGAGGATGGCCAACGGGACTACTGGAGCCCCTACGGCAACTGCGACATGCTGGACCGCACCTGGCAATTGGCCTTCACCCACCGGCTGCGCCAGGACCGCCTGATTGAGCACTGCGCGGCGATCGCCACCATTGGCGGCGCCGCCATCATGGACCGGACGGTTCAACGCCTCACCGGCCCGGATGACCGGCCCGGCCTCGCTGTTGGAGATGCGGCAGACATCGTCATTGTGGACGGCGAAACCGTCACCAGCACCGTCATGGACCGCGGCACGGACCGTACCGTCATCCACGCCGGCAGGCTCGTCGCCGACGGTTTGGTTGTCCTTGCGGAACCGGCCGCCTGACCCACGCGCTGTCCCTGGTGCTTTCCGGACGGAGAAAGCAAAGCGGACGACGGCGGGAACCTCCCGCCGTCGTCCGCTGATGTTTTGCGATCCTCCCGCTAGACCTTTGCGGGTTCAGCCACCTTCAGGGGCTCGATCTTGCCCATCACGAAGAGGTAGTTGGCGGCGCCGACCAGGGCCACCCCACCGATGACGGCAAGCGGGGCCACGAAGGAGCCTGTCTGGTCCACCAGGACGCCGATCAGGATCGGGGTGAAGATGCCGGCCAGGTTGGAGGCGAAGTTCTGGAGGCCGCCGATGGAGCCCACGTGGCGTGAGCTGGGGGCAACATCTGCCGGAAGCGACCAGATGCCGGTTGCTGCGACCGTCAGGCTGGAATACGCCACCGACAGCAGGGCCAGCGCCATCCAGGCCTCGGGCACCAGCGCAGCGAACATGATGACCGAGCCGCCGGTCAAGCCGCCGGCGATGGCGGTCTTGCGGACCCGGGTCACCGAGACGCCGCGCTGGACGGCGCGGTCTGCAACGTACCCCGCCAGCCAGCCGAACAGCACGGCGCAGATTCCGGGGATGGCTCCGAAGAAGCCGAGCTTGAGCAGGTCGAAGCCGCGCTCCTTCACCAGGTAGCTCGGGAAGAAGGTGATGAAGAAGTAGATGGCACTGTTGAGGCAGAAGAAGCCGAACATCATGCTCAGGACGGTCCGGTACTTGAACAGCGAGCGCCACGGAAGCTTGGCGGCGCCCTCGTCATCGCTTGCGGCGCTGCGCGCACCGCCTTCCTGGATGTAGGCAATCTCGGCGGCGTCCGCCGTCGGGTGCTCTTCGGGGCTGCGGTACACCTTCCACCAGACCGCGGCCCAGATGATGCCGGCAATGCCGATGATGATGAACACGGCGTGCCATGACGTGAAGGCAACAATCAGGGTCACGATCGGCAGGGCGATCACCGCGCCGACACGGGAGCCGGAGTCCCAGATGCTCGTGGCAAACGCACGCTCCCGGACCGGGAACCAGGTGGCCACCACCTTGGCCGCGGTGCTGGGGGCGGGGCTTTCGCCAACGCCCAGCAGGAACCGGGCGGCGAAAAGGGACCAGAAGTTCGTCGCCGCAGCGGTGACCATGGTGAAGATGGACCACCATACGGCCGCGAGGGAGAACGACCTGCGCGGACCCACTTTGTCCACGTACCAGCCGGCAGCCAGCTGGCAGAAGTCGTAGGCCCAGAAGAAGGCCGCGAAGATCAGGCCCTGCTGGGTTGCCGAGAGCTCGAAGTCCTTGCCCATGAACGGCAGCGCGACACTAAGGCTGGAGCGGTCAAGGTAGTTGATGCTCAGGCCAATGAAGGCGAGCCAGATGATCATCCAGCGTTTTCGGGTCATGGTGCGGGGAGCCTTGGGGGAAGTTTTGGGGGCAAGCCTACTGCCTAGAGCAGTCATGCGGTCTCCTTTGACGTAAACATGGGCTTCGGGCGACACGGCACAGGGAGGGCCGGGGCGCGCTTGTTGGGGAAACGATCATATAGGAATGCGGTTAATCATATATAGAAAGTGATCCAAGACAAGTCCCCCGCCCAAAAAACTTCCGCGAGCGCCCGGAACCGGCCGGTGGCTTATGATTCCCACAGCGACTCCGGCAACACACTGCAAAGAGGTAAACGCGTGCCACCACGTCAACCGTCCGAGACTTCCCGCATCAAAGCAGCCGTCACCGACGTCTACTCCGCGATGCGCGCGTCAATCCTCAACGGGGAAATCGAACCGGGCACCCGGATCAACATCGACGCCGTTTCCCGCACCATGGGCGTATCCCAGACGCCGGTCCGGGAAGTGCTCCAGCGGCTCGAGGGCGACAACCTGGTGGTCTACACCCCCGGGCGCGGCTACAGCACCACTCCCCTGCTGGGCCTGGACGAACTGCGGTCACTGTTTGAATTCCGGCTGCTGGTGGAGCCGTGGGCCGCCCGCGCGGCAGCAGTGGACCGGCTCGCCAACCCCGCCAGGGCGCTGGAGAAAGAACTGGCCGCCTTCCAGGGCGTAATGAGGGGCGGAGGTGACCTGCGGCAGGACCTCGTTGCGCATGACACGCGCTTCCACGACACCATCCTTGCCGCAGCCGGGAACCCTGTGGTCCGGCACGCCTTCGCCCAGACGCACTGCCACCTGCACACCTTCCGCCTCTACCCGGCGGACGTTGACGGGGCCAGCACCATGGCCGAGCATTCCGCCGTCCGGGAAGCCATCCAGGCCTGCCGGCCGGAGGAGGCCGAGGCGGCGATGGCACAGCACATCAGGAATTCCTTCACCCGCTTCGCCCAGGCGTTCGAGGGCACAGTGGAGCTCGAGCCCCTTGAGGAAGGCGGCCCGCCCCGGACCCGCATCGTGTGACCCCAGGCCAGCAATCACAGGGAAGCCCGGCAACCTGCCGGGCTTCCTTTTTTGTGCGCCAGGGCCGCCGGAAAACTTGACCTGCCTCACACTTCCTATATGATTATCAAACTTCATATAGGAATAGCCCACGAACTCCTCCCAGTGCAGAGAGAAGACCAGCATGCCTTCCATTTCTTCCATCCGTACCCAGGACGTCCGCTTCCCGACGTCCCTGGAACTTGACGGCTCCGACGCAGTCAACGTCGACCCCGACTACTCCGCCGCGTACGTGGTCATCCGCACCGACGCGGGCGACGAAGGCCACGGTTTTGTGTTCAGCTGCGGCCGCGGCAACGAGGTCATCACCCACGCCATCGATTCCTATGCAGCCCTCCTGGTGGGCCGGGACATCGACGAGCTCATCTACGACCTTGGCAACGCCTCCAAGCGGCTCATCCACGATTCCCAGCTGCGCTGGCTCGGCCCGGAAAAGGGCGTGACCCAGATGGCGGCCGGCGCCCTGGTCAGTGCGCTCTGGGACATCCGGGCCCGGCGCGAAAACAAGCCGCTGTGGCTCCTGCTCAGCGAAATGCCCGCCGAGGAGATCGTCGACGTCGTCGACTTCACCCACATCCGGGATGCCCTCAACCCCCAGCAGGCCCTGGACATCCTGCGCGCCGGCGAGGACGGGAAGGCCGCACGGATCGCCGCCCTCAAGGTGGACGGCTACCCCGCCTACACCACCTCCCCCGGCTGGCTGGGCTACAGCGACGAAAAGCTGGTCCGGCTCAGCAAGCAGGCGGCAGCGGACGGCTTCTCCATGATCAAGCTCAAAGTGGGCGGGGACATCAACGATGACCGCCGCCGCATGGCCCTGGCGCGGCAGGCCGTGGGTGAACTTCCCATCGCCATCGACGCCAACCAGCGCTGGGAGGTCTCCGAAGCCATCGAATGGGTGAACCAGCTTGCAGAGTTCAACCCGTACTGGATTGAAGAGCCCACCAGCACCGATGACATCCTGGGCCACGCGGACATCCGCAGGGGCGTGGCCCCGGTCCGCGTTGCCACCGGTGAGGCCGTTGCCAGCCGCATTGTGTTCAAGCAGCTGCTGCAGGCAGGCTCCATCGACGTCCTCCAGCTTGACTCCACCCGCGTGGCCGGCGTCAACGAGAACATCGCCAACCTGCTGCTCGCCGCCAAGTTCGGCGTCCCGGTCTGTCCGCACGCCGGCGGCGTGGGGCTCTGCGAGCTCGTCCAGCACTTCTCCTTCTTCGACTATGCGGCCATCACCGGCAGCCAGGACGGGCGCATGATCGAGTATGTGGACCACCTGCACGAGCACTTCGCCGAGCCGGTCCGGATCGTCAACGGCCGCTACGCTGCCCCGCAGCTGCCCGGCACCGGCGCCGAAATGCTCAGCGCCTCGCGGTCCCGCTGGGAATTCCCGGGCGGTGCCGGCTGGGCCGAAGTAGGCAACCGCGCCGCCGTCACCGGGGCCCGGCTCGCCCCGGCGGGAGGCGTCCGATGACCACCAGCGTGGAAGAGCTGGACGCCGTCGTCGAAGCGGCCCACGCCGCCTTCGAAAAGGCCCGGACGGCGGATCCCTTCACCCGGGCGTCATGGCTGGAGGCGGTGGCAACAGCGCTGGACGCAGACGCTGACGTGCTGGTGGCCCTCGGGGAACAGGAAACCCACCTGGCGGAGGCGCGTCTCCGCGGCGAACTGAAGCGCAGCACCTTCCAGCTCCGGCTCTTCGCGGACGAGATCCGGCGCGGCGAGCACTTCGATGCCACGATCGACCACGCGGATCCGGAATGGGGCATGGGGCCGCGGCCCGACCTGCGCCGCTACAACGTGCCGCTCGGGGTGGTGGGCGTCTTCGGCGCCTCCAACTTCCCGTTTGCCTTCAGCGTGATGGGCGGCGACAGTGCCTCGGCGCTTGCCGCCGGCTGCGCCGTGGTGCACAAGGCGCACGACGGGCACCTGCAGCTTGCCCTGCGCACCGCAGAGGTTGCGGTGGCCGCACTCGACGCCGCCGGCGCGCCGTCGGGCCTCTTTGCCCTGGTGACCGGAAGGTCCGCCGCGGAGGCCCTCGTGGACCACCCCCTGACAAAGGCCATCGGCTTCACGGGCTCGACGGCGGGCGGCCGCGCCCTGTTCAACCGTGCCGCAGCGCGGCCCGAGCCCATCCCCTTCTTCGGCGAGCTCGGCGGGATCAACGCCGTCTTCGTGACGGAGAACGCCTGGGCCGCACGCCGCGACGGGATCGTCGCCGGCTACGCGGGCTCCTTCACCCTGGGCATGGGCCAGTTCTGCACCAAACCGGGCCTGCTGTTCATTCCCCGCGGGCACACCGACGCCGTCCGCGCGGCGCTGAACGAAGCGCTCAAGGATTTCATTGCCGCGCCGCTGCTCAGCGAGCGTCTGCATGAGGGGTTCGCGGGCGCCGTCGGCGGTCTCCGTGGAACGCAGGGCGTGGAGGTGCTGGTGGAGGGCGACTTTGCGGAGGCGCCGTCCCCCACCGTGCTGCACACCTCGGCGTCCGCGGTGCGCAAGGATCCGTCCATCCTCCGCCAGGAGATGTTCGGGCCGGCGAGCCTGATCGTGGAGTACGGGGACGAGTCCGAGCTCCCGGCACTGGCCGGACTCCTCGAGGGGCAGCTCACCACCACCCTGCAGGCGGAAGCGGACGACGACGTCTCCGACCTTGCCGCCCGGCTCACCGACATCAGCGGCAGGGTGCTGTGGAACGGCTGGCCCACGGGCGTCACCGTCAGCTACGCGCAGCACCACGGCGGGCCTTACCCGGCGACGTCGTCCAACACCACGTCAGTGGGGACGGCTGCCATCCGGCGTTTCCTCCGGCCCGTGGCCTTCCAGTCCTTCCCGGCGGACCGGCTGCCGGAACCGGTGCAGGATGCCAACCCCTGGCGGGTGCCGCAGCGCATCGACGGCGAGTGGCAGCGGCCGGAAGCTGCGCCGGCGACGGCGGGCGGCGGCCAGTGAACGCGCCCAGGCCCATTGGACCGTCGTCGGTCCTTCCGGAAGATGCAGCCGGCGCGCTCCTGATCGGCCGGATCTGGGACGTCGAAGCGTCCGGCCCGCGCGTCGTGGCGGTCCAGGGCGGGGACGTCTATGACCTCCAGCCCCTGGCCGAAACGGTCTCCGCACTCCTCGAACGCCCGGACCTGGTGGCAGCCGTCCGGGGCGCCATGACCGTGCCCCGGTGGTCGGCGTCGGAGATCATCGAGGCGTCCCTGGCCCGCGATACAGCCCGGCCGCATCTCCTGGCCCCGGTGGACCTCCAGGTCGTCAAGGCCTGCGGCGTGACGTTCGTGGACAGCATGATCGAGCGGGTGATTGAAGAGCGCTGCGGCGGCGACGCCAGCCGCGCCAGGCAGACCCGGGAGCTGGTGGCGAAGGCGCTGGGCGGCAGCATCGCCGCGGTCCGGCCCGGCTCGCCCGAAGCCGCCGAGGCCAAGAAGGTGCTGATCGCCGAAGGGCTGTGGTCGCAGTACCTGGAGGTGGGCATCGGGCCGGACCCCGAGGTGTTCACCAAGGCCCCGGTGCTTGCGTCGGTGGGCCTTGGCGCGCAGGTGGGGATCCCGTCGTTTTCCCACTGGAACAACCCTGAGCCGGAGCTGGTGCTGATCGCCACCTCGGCGGGTTCCGTTGTGGGCGCCACGCTCGGCAACGACGTCAACCTTCGGGACGTGGAGGGCCGCAGCGCCCTGCTCCTGGGCAAGGCGAAGGACAACAACGCCTCCTGCGCGCTGGGCCCCTTCATCCGGCTGTTCGACGGCCACTTCACTCTGGACACGCTCCGCGAGGAGGAGATCCTGCTGCGGGTCGATGGCACGGACGGCTACTGCCTTGAGGGCCGCAACTCGGTGGCGCGGATCAGCCGGCCGTTCGAAGAACTGGTGGCCGCGACCCGGGGGCGCCACCACCAGTACCCGGACGGCTTCGCACTGTTCACCGGCACCCTGTTCGCCCCGACGCAGGACCGCGACCAGCCGGGGCAGGGCTTCACGCACAAGATGGGCGACACGGTCACCATCCGCAGCCGGCACCTCGGAGCCCTCATCAACCCGGTGGGCCGCGCCGAGGAATTGCCGGAATGGTCCTTCGGGCTGCGGCAGCTGTTCGAGTACCTGCACCACCAGCGGGCCCTTCAGGAGTCTGCTGCCCAGGTGCGGTAGGCGGCCGGAAGCGGACGACGGCGGGAGGTTCCCGCCGTCGTTCGCTTCTTTAATCGGCGATTTGGACAGTTGCCTCTATTTCCACCGCGAAGCCCAGCGGAAGGGAGCTGACCCCGATGGCCGACCGGGCCGGCAGCCGCTCCGTGCCGAACGCTAGGGCCAGCACCTCGGTGGCGCCGTTGGCAACAAGATGGTGCTCGGTGAACCCGGGCGTGCTGTTCACAAAAATGACGGCCTTCAGGACGCGGGCCACCCGGTCCAGCCCGCCGAGGTGGTCGCGCACAGTGCTGAGCAGGGAAAGCATGACGGCCCGGGCCGCCTCCCTTCCCTCCGCCGTTGTAAGGTCCGCTCCCAGCTTGCCGCGGTGAATCGGCCCTCCGTCCGCGAAGGCCCCGTGCCCGGAAACATGGAGGACGTCCGCATGCCGGGTGATGAGGGCAAAGGTTCCAACCAGCGGGTGCGGTGGCGGCAGCACCAATCCGGCCCCGGCAAGCTTCTGCTCAGGCGTCATGTGGTCATCCCCTAGCGTATTCGGGCCCTGTTTCCAGACTAGCGGCCCAAGGACTCCCAGAGACCGCCGGGGAACAACTGCGCCCCTTATTCCGTTGGCATCGCTACGAGCATGCCGCCTGCGTCCAGCCGGCACCCAACAGAACGGAACCACATGGTCAGGGCTATCTGGAACGGAAAAGTCATCGCCGAATCCGCGGACACCGTGGTGGTGGAGGGCAACCACTACTTCCCGCGCGACGCCGTCAACGCCGGCTACTTGCGGGACAGCGACCTCTATTCGGTCTGCCCATGGAAAGGCAGGGCCAGCTACCACACGCTGGAAGTGGACGGGAAACTGAACGTGGACGCGGCCTGGTTCTACCCGGAGCCGAAGCCGCGCGCCAAGCAGATCGAGGACCGCATCGCCTTCTGGCGGGGCGTGACCATCGAGCACTAGCAGAGCGGACGACGCCGGGAGGTTCCCGCCGTCGTCCGCTCCCTTGTGGGCCGCCCCGGTCAGTTCTTGGCGACGTCCAGCTCAATCACGGCCCAGGACAGCGCCGGAAGCGTTGCCCGGAGCTCGGAGCCGCTGGCCTTCGCCCCTTGCAGCGGCTTGAGTCCCACCTGGTCCGGGCGGTCCTGGCTGTTGGCGGTGAAACGGTCCCCGCCCTCAGGGATCTCCAGGACCTCCGCGCGGACCACCTGGCGGGCATCAAACCCGCGCAGTGAGACGTCGATGTCCGCCGCTTCCTCCAGGCCGCGGTTTGCCAGGAAGAGCGCCACGCGGCCCGTCTCCTCGTTCCACGTCGCGCTGACATCCACCAGGTCGGTGCCGCCGAAGCGCGCGTTTTCGTACTTGTCCGAGTCAACGGACAGGCGCAGGATCTGTCCCGTGGCCAGCTCGGCCATGCGGGCGAACGGGTGGAAGATCGTCTGGCGCCAGGCCGGGCCGTTTTCCTCGCTGAGGATCGGGGCGATGACGTTGACCAGCTGCGCCTGGTTGGCGATCTTGACGCGGTCGCCGTGGCGGAGCAGCGAGTTCAGCAGGGTTCCCACCACCACGGCATCCGTCACGTTGTACTTGTCCTCGATGAGCCGGGGGTGCTCGCGCCAGCCGGCCTTGGCGACGTTGCGCAGCTGGTCCTCGGTGTCCCGGCCGCGCTGGTACCAGACGTTCCACTCGTCGAAGGACAGGTTGATGTGCTTCTTGTGCTTACCCTTCGCCCGGACGGCGTCGGCAGTCGCGATGACTGATTCGATGAAGTAGTCCGTGTCCACTGCGCTGGCCAGGAAGCTGCCGGCATCGCCGTCGTGCTCCTGGTAGTAGGCGTGGAGGGACACGTAGTCCACCTCGTCATACGCATGCGTCAGGACAGTCTGTTCCCAGGCGCCGAAGGTGGGCATGCCCGAGTTGGAACTTCCGCAGGCCACCAGTTCGATGTCCGGGTCCACGAAGCGCATGGCCTTGGCGGCTTCCTGCGCCAGGCGGCCGTATTCCTCGGCAGTCTTGTGGCCGATCTGCCACGGCCCGTCCATCTCGTTGCCGAGGCACCAGAGCTTGATGTTGAACGGATCCTTGTGGCCGTTCTTCGCGCGGAGGTCGGACCAGTAGCTGCCGCCGGGGTGGTTGGCGTATTCCACGATCTCGCGGGCCGCCTCCACGCCCTTGGTGCCCAGGTTGATGGCTTCCATGATTTCCGTGCCGGCCTGGCGGGACCAGTCGACGAATTCGTGCAGGCCGAACGCGTTGGTCTCCACGGTGTGCCAGGCGCCGTCCAGCCGGCGCGGACGGTTCTCGCGCGGGCCGATGCCGTCCTCCCAGTTGTAACCGGAGACGAAGTTGCCGCCGGGATACCGGATGACGGTGGCCCCGAGTTCCTTGACGAGCTTGAGGACGTCTTGCCGGAAGCCCTTTTCGTCGGCTTCCGGGTGGCCCGGTTCGTAGATGCCGGTGTAGACGCAGCGGCCCATGTGCTCCACGAAGGAGCCAAAGAGGCGGCGGGGGACTTCGCCGATGGTGAAGTCGCGGTCGAGGGTGATCCGTGCGCGGGACATGTACAGCACTCCTTGGTCGTTGTTCAGGTCTGTTCGTAGCGTTGGTTTGCAGGCGGAAGGTGGCGGTTCAGGTTCCGGCGAGGCCCGTCGTCGCAACGCCCTTGATGATCTGGCGCTGGAAGAAAAGGAAGACGAGGATGAGCGGCAGCGCAGCGAGCAGGGCGGACGCCATGTTCTGCGCGTACTGGATGCCGTAGGCGCTCTTGATGGTCTGCAGCCCCACCGGCAGGGTGAGGAGCGCGCCGTCGTTGGTGGCGATGAAGGGCCACAGGAAGTTGTTCCAGGCGCCGATGAACACGAAGATGGCGACGGCGGCCAGGATGGGCCGGGACAGCGGCAGGACGATTTGGGTGAAGATCCGCATGCGGCTGGCGCCGTCCATCACTGCCGCTTCTTCAAGTTCGCGGGGAATCTGGTCGAAGAACTTCTTGAGCACGAACACCATCGCTGGGTGGATGACCTGCGGCAGGATGATGGCCCAGGACGTGTCGATCATGTGCAGGGCGAGCATCTGGTAGAAAAGCGGGATGATCAGGACCGGCGGAGGGACGATGATGGAGGCGATGATCACCGTCATCAGCACCTTCTTGCCCTTGAAGTCGATCCGGGACAGTGCGTAGGCCACGAGCGCAGAGATCACCAGGGTGATGGCCGTGATGGCCGCCGAGGTGTACAGCGAGTTCCACGTCCACAGCGGGATGTTGCCGTCCTGGAACACTTTCACGAACGCTTCGGGCGTAAAGCCCGACGGCGGCACCCAGCTGATCTTCGGAGCCGCGGCATCCGTCTCGGTCTTGAAGGCGGTGGCGGTTGCCCAGGCGAAGGGGACCAGCCAGAGGACTGCGATCAGCGCGGCAACCGCGACGGCGGCGATCTTGCCTGCCGTCATTTTCTTGCGTGGCTGGCGGAGGTCCTGGCTGGTGCTGATGCCTGACTCGGGGCGGTCGAGGGTCTGAATTGCCATGGTTATGCACTCCTGCGGCGGGTGATGACGAACTGCATGACCGAGACGAGCACTATCAGTCCGAAGAAGATGTAGGAGATGGCTGCGGAATAGCCCAGCCGGTAGCCGGTGAATCCGGTTTCAAAGATGTACTGCACCACGGGCCGGGTTGATCCTCCGGGCCCTCCGGCGGTCATCTGGTACACCTGGTCGAAGATCTTGAGCGAGGCGAGGATCTGGAGGAGCACGATCATCACGGTGGTGGGGGTCAGCTGTGGCAGGGTGATGGAGAAGAACTGGCGCCAGGCCCCGGCACCGTCGAGGGATGCTGCCTCATAGTGCTGGTGCGGGATGTTCTGCATCGCCGCCAGGTAGAGCAGGAAGTTGAACCCCACCGTCCACCAGAGGGTGGCAATGACGATCGCCCACATGGCCACGTTGGGGTCGTTGAGCCAGGCGACCTTGGGGATTCCGATCTTGGACAGGGAATCGTTGATGAGGCCAAGCTGCGGGTTGTACATCCACGTGAAGAACAGTGAAACCACGGTGGACGCGAGCAGGTACGGGGCAAAGTAGGAGAGCCGCCACAGCCACTGGGCCGGCAAACCGACATTGAGCAGTGCCGCCATCACCAGGGCCACCAGCACCAGCGGGACCGTGCTGATCACGGTGAAGTACAGGGTGTTGCCGAGTGAGCGCCACATGCCGGCGTCGGACAAGGCTTCGGCGTAGTTCGCAAAGCCGATCAGGCTGTCATTGGCTCCGGTCAGGGACTTGCCGGTGAGGCTCATGTAGACGCCGTAGAGAAGGGGCCACACAAGGAAAACGAGGAAGAAAACCAGGAAGGGCGCGGCGAACCCCCAGCCGCTGAGGTTGCTCCTGGTGAGGCTCCCGGGGCTCCGCCGGGCTGCTAGTGAAGAACTCATGAAGGACTCCTTTGTCGCTCGGTGGGTTTAGACGGGGTTGGGCCGGGAAAGCAGGTGGTTGGTGCGCTCTTCGAAGGCGTCCCAACCTGCGGCCGCTTTGTCGCGGCCAAGGAGGACGTTCTGGACGTTCTCCGCGAAGTAGGTCTGCCAGTCAGATCCCGAGCCGCTGAACCAGGCTTCGGGGTCGTAGGCGATGACGTCGGCCGCATTGGCATAGTGCGCCTGCGGTGTGAGGTCCTTGTAGGCCTGGGACTGGACCACCGGCTGGTACGCGGGAATGTGGCCCGCTTCTGCCCAGGACAGTGATCCCTTCAGGACGTCGCTGACGAACTTGTAGACGTCGCGGCGCTTCGTGTCGTCCACGTTCAGCTGCCGCGGAAGGACGAAGGAATGCGAGTCTGCGTAGGCAGCCGCGGTGCCGTAAAGCGTGGGAATGGTGGCCGCATCCACCGGCAGGCCCGCCTTCTTGAGCGTCGGCAGCTCCCAGACGCCGCTGAACAGCATTCCCGAGCCGCCGCGGGCGAATTCCGCGATGCCCGTGCTGATGTCGCCGCTCTTGGCCGCGATGGTGTCGTCGAAAAGCGATGCCATGAAGTCCAGCGACTCAATGGCTGCGTCCCGGTCGACCTTCATCGGCTGGCCCGGCGTCAGGGTCATGTCCGCGCCGTGCTGTTTGTAGAGCGTGTAGAAAAGCCGCCACATCTGGGATCCGCTGCCAAGGTAGCCAAAGGACAATCCGTGGGCCTGGGTGACCTTCTGCATCTCCCTGGCCATGGCCAGGAACTCCTGCGGGGAGGCCACTTCCTGCAGTTGTCCGTTTCCGGCCAGGACTCCGGCCTTCCCGGCGACGTCCGTGTTGTAGAACATGACGAACGGATGCGAATCCAGGGCGATGGAGAACACCTTGCCGTTCTGCTGGCTCTTCTCCCAAATGCGCGGGGCGAAGTTGTCGCCCGTGACGCCGTGCTCTGCCAGCAGCGAGAGGTCCCAGGGGTCGATCAGGCCGCCGGGGGCGTAGCCCGGCACCCGGCTGGCATGCATGATCGCCAGCTCCGGCGGACGTCCGCCCGCAGAGGCCATGGCCAGTTTGGTGTAGTACGGCGGCCCCCACGCCAGCACGGTGGGATGCACCTTGAACGCAGGGTTGGCCTGGTTGGCGCCGTTGATCATCGCCTGCATCTTGATGCCGTCGCCCCCGGACAGCAAATGCCAGAACCCGATGTCCCGCACGCCGGCAGCCTGGGCGTTTCCGCCGCAGCCCGTCAGTGCGCCTGTTGCCAGGACGCTGCCCAGGGCGGCCGTTCCTGTCAGTAACTGCCGGCGGGACAACTGTTTCCCGGGCAAAAATTCAAACTGCTTCACCAATCACTCCTTTGGATGGGTCCGCTGAAAGGTTCCTACTGTTGCCTAAAGTTCCGGTTCCGGCGCGCTCCGTCCCCGGCAGATGTCTTGGGGGAAGTGACGCAGGTCTCACGTTACATCGATGTAATGGCTGCCGCAAGGAAAAACTGTTAGCGCCAACAACTTGGTGGGATGCTCTCGTTTCAGCCGCGGCTGCTGTCCCGCTCCACGATCGTGTAGTCGATGGAGACCACGCGCTGTTCCTGGCCCCTGTCCGCCATCCGCTCCGTCAGGAGGCGCAGGGCTTCGCTGGCAATGGCGCGCTTGTCGAAGGAGACAGTGGTCAAGGAAGGCACGGCGTAGCGGCCGTCGGCAATGTCATCGAAGCCCGCCACGGCAATGTCGTCCGGTATCCGCAGGCCCCTCTTCCAGAGCACGCTCAGGGCGCCGATGGCCATGGAATCGGTGAAGCAGAACAACGCTTCCGGAACAGGATGCGTATCCAGGTAGGCCGTAAGCGCATCGGCGGCGGTCTGCGGCGTCCACCTTTCGCAGGGGATCAGCAGCGACTCGTCCCGGTCAATGCCCAGGATCCCCAAGGCCTCTTCATAACCTTGCGTCCTCTGGATCGCCGCGGCGGATCCCCTGCCCTCGGTGGTTCCCAGGACGGCGATCCGGCGTCGCCCGGACGCGGCCAGGGCGAGGGTCATGTCCCGCGCGGCGCCGACACTGTCCACGTGCACGCGGTCGGCGAGCTTTTGCTTGACCTCACCGAGCAGGACCACTGGCGGCAGGGCAACGCCCACCTGCACGGCACTCTCGTCCAGCACTACGGGATTAAGGATGAGCCCGTCGATCAGGTTGGAGCGGGCGCGCACCATGAGTTCGTGTTCGCGCTGGGGATCCGAGCCGGTCTCCTCGATCTGCACGATCCAGCCCTGCTCGTGTGCCACTTCGACAATATTGTGGGCAATTTCTGCCGAGTACGGCGTGCCCAGGTCAGGCAGGGCCAGCGCAATCACGCCGGACCTCCCGTTACGCAGCCCGCGGGCGGAGAGGTTGGGGACGTAATCCAGTTCGAGGATGGCCTGCTCCACCTTGGACCGGGTGGCCCCGCTCACCGGAACGATGCCGTTCATCACGTTCGAGACAGTCTTGGGTGAGACCCCGGCACGGCGGGCGACATCCTTGACCGTTGCGCGCAATGCTCCCCTTCCAAACTTTCCGGGCAAGAGCCGGCAGCGAGTGGCCGCCTTCCGACGGCGGGCCTGCTGACGATTTTACCGCCAGTCGGGACGGACGACGGCGGGACCTCCCGCCGTCGTCCGCCTCCTGCGTGAGGGGTGCAGGCGGGGCTACCAGCCCGGCATTGCCGGGGGTAACGTGGCGATCAGGCTGATACCCGTCCAAGGAGGAACCCGGCATGGAAGTCGTCACTATCGAAACGCCCCAGCTTGGCGACCGCACCTACCTGGTCCACGACGGCGCGGTGGGCATCGTCATCGATCCCCAGCGGGACACCGACCGGGTGGACAAGGCCGTCGCGGACGCCGGGGTGAGGATCACGCACGTGGCGGAAACGCACATCCACAACGACTACGTCACGGGCGGGCTGCAGCTGGCCAGTGACCACAATGCCGCCTACCTGGTCAACGCCGCGGACGACGTGCCGTACGCCCGCCAACCGATCTCGGACGGAGACACGGTGCAGGTGGGAAGGATGGTCCTCAAGGCGGTGGCCACGCCAGGGCACACCCACCACCATCTCTCCTACATCGTCACGGACGGCGAGCGCCAGGCCGTGTTCTCCGGAGGGAGCCTGCTCTACGGCTCCGTGGGCCGCACCGACCTGGTCAGCGACGAAGACACCGTGCCGCTCACCCACCACCAATACGCCTCGGTGCGGCGCCTGGTGGACGAGGCCGGCAAGGACGCCGGGCTCTACCCCACCCATGGCTTCGGCTCCTTCTGTTCCTCAGGCCCGGCCAGCGGGGCGGAATCCTCCACCATCGGCGAGCAGCTGAAGGAAAACCATGCCCTGACGGATCCGGACGAGGACCACTTCGTCCAGGAGCTCATCCACAACCTCACGGCTTATCCGTCCTATTACGCCCATATGGCCCCGATCAACCTGGCAGGACCCACGGCGCCGGACCTGGAACTGCCCGACTCCCTGGACCAGGATGAGCTGGCGGCCCGCCTCCAGCGGGGAGAGTGGGTGGTGGACCTGCGGAACCGCATTGCCTTTGCCAACAGCCACCTCAGCGGCAGCGTCAGCTTCGAATACGGCGACGGCACCAAGTTCACCGCCTTCCTGGGCTGGGTCCTGCCCTGGGACGAACAGCTGACCCTGGTGGGTGAGCACCAGGACGTGGAGAACGCCATCCGGGACCTTTCCCGCATCGGGATCGACAACCCGGACGCGGCAATCGGCAGCGGACCCGGGGAACTCGCGCCCGGGGCACCCACCTCCTCCTACCGCAGCGTTGGCTGGCAGGAAGTGCTGCAGAAGCCCAAGGACGAGCCCCTCCTGGACGTCCGCCGCACCGACGAGTTCGAAGAGTCGCACATCCGCGAGGCAACAAACATCCCGGTTCACGAGCTGCTGCGCCGCATGGACGAGGTGCCCGCCGGGCGGCTGTGGGTGCACTGCGGGTCCGGGTACCGCTCTGCGGTGGCGGCAAGCCTGCTGCAGCGCGCAGGCCGCGACGTGGTGCACATCGATGCCAAATTCCGTGACGCGAGGAAGGCCGGCCTCGCCCTGGCATAAACCGGTAACGGAAACAACAGGCGCACGCCACTTCTTCCCCGCTGCCCACCTTGGCCAGCATCGTGCAATCGCTTGCATTTTCTAGTAGTTCACCCGTCCCGGGTTCGTGGATTTCACGCAAAAATTTGCCATTGCCCCAGGCCTTGTTGTGCAAACGTTTGCATGCGAGGGTGGTCCCCATCACTTCCATTTCTGCTAGGAGAAACATGCACGCTTTGGACTGGATCGTCTTGTCTGGATACTTCGTCGTGATGGTGGGCATCGGTTGGTGGTCGAAGCGCAGGGTTCATAACGCTGCCGACTTCTTTACTGCCGGCGGCAAGATGCCGTGGTGGCTCGCGGGAATCTCGCACCATATGTCCGGCTATTCGGCGGCTGTGTTCGTCGGCTATGCGGCACTGGCCTACACCACCGGATTTGCCGTTTACGTCTGGTGGGCAATAAGCATCACTATCGCGTGCGTCGTCGGGTCGTTCCTGTTCGCACCGCGCTGGCCGCGGCTGCGCCAGCGCCTGGGCATCATCTCTCCGCTGGAGTACCTCACCACCCGCTACAACCTTCCGGCCCAGCAGGTTCTTGCATGGTCGGGAACCGCGCTGAAGATTTTTGACGTTGCCGCCAAATGGGCAGCCAGCGCCATCCTGCTCGAATCCTTCGCCGGAGTCCCGCTGTCCGTCGGCATCATCCTCGTCGGCGGTGTGACCATGGTGTACTCAACCATCGGCGGCCTTTGGGCAGATGCGCTGACCGACTTCGGGCAGTTTGTCATCCAGTTCGTTGCAGCAATCGCCCTGCTGATTGCTGCCATGGCGAAGCTTGGCGGGTTCTCCTCAATCTTCGGTATCTGGGAGCAGCTGCCGCCATCCCACTCCGCTCCCTTCGGTGGAAACCTGACCATCGCGTTCTTCCTCGCCTACATCGTCATCAGCACCGTCTCCTACAACGGCGGCACCTGGAACCTCGCCCAGCGGTTCATTGCCGCACCCACCGGATCTTCGGCCAAGAAATCGATCCTTCTCTCCGGCGGCCTGTACCTGGTGTGGCCACTGGTTCTGTTCTTCCCGATGTGGGCAGCGCCGCTGCTTCTGCCAAACCTGGCCAAGCCGGAGCAGTCCTACGCGCTGCTGACCGAAATGCTGCTGCCCGCAGGCCTGGTGGGGCTGGTCCTTGCCGGCATGTTCTCGCACACGATGGCCATGACATCCTCGGACGCAAATGCAATTTCGTCAGTGATCACGCGTGACATCATTCCGGCCTTGCGGCGGTCCAAGAAGCCATTGACTTCCAAGACCGAGTTGGCGGCAGGCAGGCTGTCCGTATTTCTGTTCATCGGACTTTCGATGCTCATCGCATTGTCCGCGGATTCCTTCGGCGGGGTCCTGGGCCTCCTGATCCTGTGGTTCGGCGCCCTTGTCGGCCCGATCGCCATTCCCATGCTGCTGGGCATGCTTGCGCCTTTCAAGCGCTGCGGTCCGTCAGCAGCGCTGTTCTCCTGGGCCGCCGGCCTGATCGTGTTCGCCGTGAACAAGTACGTGCTCACAGCGCAGGTCGCCGCGCTGGGTGATCTTGCCCAGGCGGTCTCGGTCGCCGCCCCGATCCTCGCCTCCATCGCGGTCTACTGCCTCATGGGGGTCATCCGGCCCTGGCGCAACGAGGAGTCCGACGCCTTGGTCGATTCCCTGAGCGTCGATGTTGCCGACGACGTCGAGGACCAAGCAGTCCCGGCCGGTGTCCGGGCGTGACCGGTGCGAAATCCGGTTGCACCCCTTCCGTGCAGGACATGACAGGATCCGGTTTCTCTCCGGGCGCCCACCTCCAGGACACAATCCTTCCGTGGTGGGACAGCAACGGCGCGGATGACCTTCATGGCGGCGTCCTGACCTGTTATTCCAACGCGGGCGTCCTGGAGTCGAGTGATAAATACACCTGGTCGCAGGGACGCTGGGCGTGGCTGTGTGCGGAAATTGCCGCCGATGCGCGCTCCGGGATGCTGAAGGTCGACGGCGACAAGTGGTCCAGGCGGGCACTCCAGACCTCCGAGTTCGTCCGGACCCACTCCGTGCTGGAGGGCGGACTCACCGCTTTCCGGACAGACCAGACCGGGGTCCCTCTGCCCTCGGGCCCGAACAGTGAACTCGCCACCAGCGTGTTTGCCGACCTGTTCGCGGTCCTCGGCCTTGCAGGGGCAGCAACGGACCCGGCATATCCGGAGCCGGCCAGGTCAGCGGCTTCGGTCACCGCTGACGAAGTCCTGGCCAGCTCCCTGGCGAGGATACGGTCACGGACTGCTTTGACTGCTCCCTATCCGGTCCGGCCGGGCTTCTGCGACCTCGCAGGTCCCATGACACTGCTTCACGCCGGGTCCGAGCTGTATAAGTCAACGGGCTCGGAAGCGGCCCGGAACGCCGTGGCTTTTGCGCTCGGCCAACTGTTTGGGGGGCCGGGACAGGCGCCGATGCTGCAGGAAAAGCAGTGGTGGGAGTTCAGGCCGGACTCGGTGCAGGACGAAGACTCACTCCTGGCCAGGCACAGGACGCCCGGGCACCTCCTGGAACTTTTGTGGATGCTGATTCACAGCCAGGAGGCTATAGGGGGTTCAGCGGCAGCCCTCCCCGACTGGCTGCCAGGACTTGCCCTGCGCGCGCTGGAGCTTGGCTGGGATGAAGAGCACGGAGGGCTCCTTCGCTACGTTGACAAGGACGGCGGAGTACCATCGGGGGCACTCTTTGGCGGTGACCCGTATGAGGAGCTTGTTCAGTCAACCTGGAGCACCAAGCTGTGGTGGGTGCATGCGGAAGCCATGTACGCCACCAAACTTCTTGCCCGCCACTACGGCGGCTGCGGCTTCGAAGAGTGGAATGCAAAGGTCACCGACTACACGCTTGCAACCTTTCCAGATCCGGGCGGACAGGAATGGACGCAGATCCGGGACAGGCAGGGGGCGCCGCTGGACATGGTGGTTGCCCTCCCGGTCAAGGATCCGTTCCACATTGCGCGGACTTTGTTATTTCTCAATCGGCTCGAAAAGGATGATTTACATGCAGCACAGTGACCTCGCCGTGAGCGCAGCTCACTACGGAACGCTCGCAGTCCGCGCCTACCCAGGCAAGAACGAACTTGGCAAGGCAGCCGGGGAGCACGCTGCCCGGGTCATCGCGGACGCAATCAGGGCCAACGGCACGGCCAGGGTCATGTTCGCGGCGGCGCCCAGCCAGGAGGAAACCCTGAAAACGCTTATTGCCGTCACAAACGTCGACTGGTCCCGTGTGGAGTGCTTCCACATGGACGACTACGTTGGACTCCGTCCTGATGCACCGCAGGGCTTCGGGAACTGGCTGCAACGGCTGGTTTTCGATTCAGTCACGCCCAAGGACTTCCACCGCATCAACACGGCCGGCGATGCTTCCCAAGGAGCGGAGGATTACGCTCGCGTTATGGGGTCAGCCCCATTCGACCTCGTGCTGTGCGGCCTCGGCGTCAACGGGCACCTTGCCTTCAATGATCCGCCCGCTGATTTCAATGACCAGAAGGCTGCCCGCGTAATTAATTTGGATGACGTCTCACGGCAGCAGCAGGTTGACGAGGGCCACTTCGAGCGGCTGGAGGACGTGCCCACCCACGCCGTGACCGTGACCATTCCGCGTCTGCTCAACGCGGCGGCGATCGTTGCCTCGGTTCCGGGCAGTGCAAAGAAGCAGGCGGTTGCGGAAACCCTCGCCAAGGCCGTTTCAGGAACGCACCCCGGTACGATTCTTCGCACCCACGCCAATGCGTCCCTGTACCTCGACGGGGAGTCTGACCCGCGATGACTGATGCAGCGGACCTTGGCGCCACTTACCTGGCACGGATCACGGCCCTCCTGGAACGGATTCACGCCGAAGAGCAGGCACCCATCTCGAAGGCGGCTTCACTCCTTGCCGGCCAGATAGCTGCCGATCGGCTCATCCATATTTACGGGCCGGGCGGCCATTCCAACCTCGCCAGCCAGGAAGTGTTCTTCCGCGCCGGCGGCCTGATGCACGTCTCGGCGATCCTCGATGAGGGGACCATGCTCTCCGGCGGGGCACTGCGCTCAATGGCCATGGAACGGACGCCCGGCTACGGCCGCATCGTAATCGAAAACGCCGGCCTTACGCCGGGGGACGTGTTGATCCTTGTGAACGCTTACGGAATCAATACTGCACTCATCGATGCTGCCCTGGCGGCGGCTGCGCTGGGCGTGCGGACCATTGGCGTCTCCTCTAGGGGGCATGCCGACAGCACGGCAGCCGGCCACCCCGCACGGCACCCGTCTGGATCCAACCTGCATGACGTCGTCGACCTTCACATTGACACGAAAGTGCCGATCGGAGACGCCGTCGTCGAGCTGCCAGGCGTCACCGAGAAAATCGGTGCCGTTTCGACCTTCGCCAACGCCTACACCCTCAACTGGCTGGTGCAGTGCACCATCAAGGAACTGACGGAGCGGAACATCGAGCCGCCTGTCTGGCGGTCGGGAAACGCCCCCGGCGGCGACGAAGCGAACCGGAAGTTCCTCGACAGGTTCAAGGGCCGGGTGCATTCCCTGTGACAGTGCAGACCGTCAGGGGCCGCGACGCTGCCCGCGGGGACGTCCTCACTGTCCGGTATGACGACGGATACATCGTCTCCGTTGAACGCAGGCACGATCCCAACGCCTCGGACTTGCCCGTGCTGTCCCCCGGATTCGTCGACGCGCAGGTCAACGGTTACCTGGGGCTGGACGTCAACGGCCCCGACGCCGATAGCACGGTGATCGAGGGAATCACCGAGGAACTGGCTCGGATCGGCGTGACCACGTGGGTGCCTACCGTCATTACCGCCAGTGAAGACGCTATCAGCCACGCACTCAGGTGTGTGGAGAAGGCCCGGAAGGGGAATGCACGGGTGCGGGACGCCGTTCCCAGCGTCCACGTTGAAGGGCCCTTCATTTCGGACCAAGACGGGGCGCGCGGAGTGCACGACGCCAGCCAGGTCCGGGCCATCGATCCCGAGGAGGTGCGGCGATGGGGCGCTATCACCAGGATCGGCGTGGTGACAGTATCGCCGCACTGGGCTGACGCGCCCAGGGGAATCCGGGAGATCTGCGCCATGGGCGTCCGGATTTCCATCGGCCACACCCATGCGACCGCGGCCCAGGTCCTCGGGGCCATCGACGCCGGGGCAACACTCTCAACCCACTTGGGCAACGGAATTGCCACGATGATTCCGCGCCATCCCAACGCCATCTGGACCCAACTGGCCGACGACCGCGTAACCTGCGGCCTGATAGCGGACGGCCACCACTTGCCGTCCGAAACACTCGAGGTCATGTTGCGCGCCAAAGGACCCCGCGGGGCATTTCTCGTTTCGGACATGACAGCGGTTGCCGGGAAGCCACCGGGGCGCTACGCGACTCCTGTGGGAGGAAGCGTTGATCTCGATGAACACGGCCGGCTATCACATGTGGGCACCGAGCTTCTGGCCGGCGCCGCGGCCAGCCTTCCCGACGGCCTGCGTAACGTGGTCAGGTCAACGAGCCTGGGCCTGGGGCAGGCGCTAAAACTCGTCACGGAAAATCCGGCTGGGACTCTGCCGGGAGCCCGTCCAGGGCTGGGCACGCTGCAGCCCGGGGCACCTGCGGACATGGTCCTCGTCTCGGATTCCGGAACGGTGCTGGAGGTCATCAGGTCCTCGCCCAGGAGGGAGAAGATCGGCCGATGAACGACGCATCCATCACAACGGACCACAGTGGCAGCAACTGCCCGCGGGTGGGCGCCGCCTCCGTGGAGGTTTCCGTCCCGCCCGGCACCATGATGTCCGGATTCGCCGCACGCGTGGAGCCGAGCATCGGCGTCCATGACCCCCTGACTGTGCGGGCACTTGTGATCGACGACTTCTGCTGGGTGACGGTGGATGTGTGCGGTCTCGACGGACCCACGTGCCGGACCATAGCGGACCGCATCCCCTTCCGCGAAGGGCATGCTGTGATCAGCGCCACCCACACCCACTCGGGGCCCTGTGCCATGCGTGGCGGTTTGGGGGACTGCGACCCGGAAATCATCGAGGCCATCAGCGCGGCCGCGGCAGTGGCCGTCAAGGATGCCTCCAACTCCCGGGAACCGTGCCAGGCCTATTACGAATCCTTTGCGGGCCTTGGCATTGCCAAGAACCGGCGGCACCCCGGGCGTGCGATAGATCCGGCACTGCAGGTTGTGGTCTTCAAGCGGGACGACGGGACAGCCAGGGCCTGGCTGGTGCAATATCCGTGCCATCCCGTTGTGCTTGGCGCCGACAACCGGCTGGTTTCCGGGGACTACCCGGCCTTCGTGCGGAGCCACCTTGAGCGCGCGGCCCCAGGTTCCACCGCTGTCTTCCTGACCGGGGCCGCCGGCGATGTCAATACCGGTCATTCGGCTGAGAGTTCCTATTCCCAGGCAGCGGCTGAGCACCGGACGTTCGCGGAAGCTGAACGGATAGGAGGACTGCTCGGCGAGGCCGCGGTCCAGGCACGGACCTCGAACAAGCCGCTCGGAGGGGCCATTCTGGCTGCGGCAGCATCCATCGACCTCTCCTTCGAGGTACTTGACGCCCGCATCCCTGCGGAATCAGCGGCCCACTGGACTAAGCTCATGGCGGACGCGGCGCCCGGGCAAAGGGCCTTGCTGCAGACCTGGATCGATTGGGCGGCACGGGACCACCTGCTGAGGGACATGAAATGGAGGGGGACGGTGACAGTTCTCCGGCTGGGCAGCCTGCTGGTGGTGGCACTGCCAGGGGAACCCTTCCTCAGGTGTGCCGAGCGCATCCAGGAAGCCTTCGCCACTCCCGTCCTCGTTGCCGGCTACAGCAACGGCTGTCCCGGGTACTTTCCCACTGCCGACGAATATGGCCACGCAGGATACGAAGTCACGGACGCCCATCGTTATTACGGGATGCCTGCCCCCTTCAAACGGGGCAGCGCGGAGCAGCTGGTGGAAACGGCCATTGAACTGGGACGGCGGCTGCTGTGAGGCCCAGATCCACAATTGTCCAGGTCGCCAAGCTCATAGGGGTGGCACCTTCCACGGTGTCCCGGGCATTCACGGATCCCGGGAAGCTGAAGCCGGAGACTGTCCAACGGGTCATGGACGCAGCTGCAGAGATCGGATACGTCCCCAACCACCATGCACGCGCGTTAATCACCGGCCGTTCAGGCGCAATCGGGCTGGTGCTGCCCGATGTTGCCAACCCCTTCTTTCCCCCGCTGATCCGTTACGCGCAGCTGGCGGCGGAGGATTACGGGCTCGCCGTGTTCGTTGCAGACACAGCTGAGGACACCAAGCGGGAATTGCAAATGATTGAGCGGCTGTCGCCGCAGGTGGAGGGCCTGATCATAGCTTCGTCGCGGCTCTCGGACCGGGTCCTCCAGACGGTTGCCGAGCGGCAGCCGACGGTGCTGATCAACCGGGACGTCGCCGGCGTCCCGCGCGTCCTCATCAGCACGTCCAAGGCGCTCACGGACGGGCTCCGCCACCTGGTGGACGCCGGCCACACCCGTATCGCCTATGTTGGCGGTCCGGCGAGATCCTGGTCTGATGGGCAGCGTCATGGCGCCGTGCAGTCAACCTTGGAGAGCCTCGGGCTTGAAACCTTTTTCTTCCGCGCGAAGTCCGGAAACTACGCTGATGCCCTTGAAGTGAGCGGCGAGGTGGAAGCCGCCGGAGCTACCGCCGTCGTAGCCTTTGATGACGTTGTTGCCCACGGCCTGATGTCAGGATTCCGGGCACACGGCCTGCGCGTCCCCGAGGACATCAACGTCCTGGGGTGTGATGACACCCTGGCAATAACAACCCATCCCCCGCTGTCCAGCATCTCGCTGGATCTGGCGTCTGCCGCCCGCAGCGCCGTGGCAATGCTGAGGTCGGCGGGCCGGCCAGGGGCGAGCAGCGACCAGCGCTTCGAACTCGAGGGGTCCCTGGTGCTTCGCGGCACCACGAATTGATCGAGTTGGTTTAGGGTTCCCTGGTATGGCCGCTCTGAGCGCGGAGGTCGGGGCACGAACTCACAAGTTCGCGGCTTCTTCCTCCGCCAGCCTGATCATGCGGAGTTCGTCCTCCACGGCGCGGGACGGCCAGTAGTCCTTGGCCAGCTCACTGGCCCGGACCCTGTCCGCTTCCGGGAAGAGCTTGCCGAGCAGCCCGGCCGCCTGGAGCAGGGCGATCAGCGCTATGGTCCTGGGTTCGGGGGCCTTGGTGCCGGTCTTGGCCGACGCGGAATCCTGTACCTGGGGTGCGGCAGTGCCGGCATCGGTGGCCGTTGCGTCGGCGGCCCCTGTGTCCGGTGGCTCGAGGTTGGACGGTGCACCGCTGAGTGCCGCTTCGATCTTTTTCAGGAGTGCGGCCTCCGGAGCATGGTCCTTTTCCGGGTAGCGCACGGCGCGGAAAAGGCCCAGGTGCCTTTCGCCGACGTGTTCCACGATGCCCAGGGAGGCCATCCCCTCGTAGACGCGCTGCACTTCGGCGCGGCTCTCAAGCGCCGAGACCCACCATCGTGGAGTATGCGGCCGTGACTTGCCGCGGAGGAGCTCCAGCTCGTGCTGCAGATGGGTGTCCGGAGCAGTGCCGGCAACCCTGACGTGCTTGCCCTGCAGCTCGATAGCACCGAGCAGGTCCAGCTCGGCCAGCACAGCACCTGCCAGCGTGGTCCGCAGTGCGAAGACCGGAATTTCGGGTTTTCCGGTGGTGTCATTTGTGGCCAGCAGCAGGAACGCCTGGGGAAGGCTCAGTTCCATCGCTTTCGGTGTTTCAGCGTCCATAGCACCATGGTGCGCCCGCCTGGCAGCGGCTACTACGGCCGAAGTACCTAGTTTCCCGGCGGATCGGCAGGCATAAGCTGATACCGTAACGTCTCTTCCAGCGCCGGGGAGGTCGCCGTGGACACCGAAACTGCCGAAGTGGTTGACCATGATGTCACCACAATCACCTGCGTGTGCGGCAACACCGTCAGCAAGGACGGATTGATACAGGCCAACTCACGCGGCGTCCCCGTGCATTCAGGAGAACCCCCTGTCCCGCCGGAATTGGCGGAATGGCCCGCCGATGAGGACCTCTACACGCTCTGTCCCTCCTGCGGCCGCGTCTACCGTGACGCAGTCATCGAAGAAACAGGGACTGCGCCCGTTGCCTTCCGGGTCGACGTCAAGGACGGTCCCATTGCCGAGGCCATCCGGGTCCACTGGAACCTCTCCACCTGAACCACGGGCAGAAGGAAACGGACGACGGCGGGACGTCCCGCCGTCGTCCGCTTGCGTGTCGCATCCGGAGGGGTCGCCGGTGGGCGGCGTTGCTGGCACACTGGCCCCATGAACGAGGCACTCTCCCCCTCCCGCAGGCCTGGCATCCGGGCAGCGATGTTTGTGGATTTCGACAACGTCTTTACCGGCCTGCAGGCACTCGATCCGCTGGCGGCGAAGCGGTTCGCCGAAGACCCGAAGCATTGGGCTGACGCATTGTCAGCCGGCGGTTCCGGGGAGGGGCCCCGCCGCTTCCTGATCCGCAACTGCTACCTGAACCCGATGGTGTACTCGAAGTACCGGACATATTGGACCCGGGCCGGTTTCCGCGTGATCGACTGCCCGTCGCTCACGCAGCGGGGGAAGAGCAGCACGGACATCAACCTGGTGCTCGATGCCATGGACGCGCTCTCCGGAAGCGGCGGGATCGAAGAGTTCTTCATCGCCTCGGCCGACGCCGACTTCACGTCCCTGATCCAGCGGTTCCGTGCGGCTGACCGGATGACGACGGTCATCGCTGCCGGCGCGGTGGCGTTCGCCTACCGGGAGATGGCGGACCACGTTGTGGAGTCCCACGATTTCGTTGCGATCCTCAACGGAACGACGGTTGAGCCCATTCATGCGATGGCGTCTGTGAAGCAACCGCAGGTTCCTCCCGCAGCCAAGGCCAAGACGAAAGTAAGCTCCCCGGCAATCCGTGAGGTCCTGGAGTTCGTGCGCTCCGCGCCGGGACCGGTGGTCGGCGCGATGGTGGCCCACCGGGCGCTCACGGCAGACCCTTCCCTGAAGACGGACTGGGGCGGCTTCGGAAAGTTCGGGACCTGGGTCTCGCAGATCGGCAAGGACGTGGAGTATTCGGCAGCCCAGGGCGGCTGGGTCTGGGACGGGAAACGGTTCTCGGTCGAGGATCTTCCCGTGCCGGCGGAGCAGCAGCCGGGCGTCGAAGAGCAGGTCACCCGCGTGACGGATGTGCCGGCTCTTTCAGCGTCCCAGTTCCGGCAGATTTTCCAGTCCTTGGCGGCCCGGCTTCGTGAACATCCGGTCAACCGCACCGAGCTGAGCCGCCAGGTGCGGGACGACTGCGTTAGTGCCGGCCAGCCGGTGTCGCGCAACGCGGTCAGTTTCGTCCTGCAGGGCCTCGCGTACGCCAACTTCCAGCTCAGCGACCAGGCGACGGCCGCGGAACTGGCAGCAGCCTGGACGGCGAATGTGGAAGAACTCTGCCGGGTGGCGCTCCTGGAGTTCGATGCCGCTGAAAAGCTGGCGGTGCGCCGGTGGGCCAGCGGCGGGCTGCTGGATGCCTAGACGTGCTGGTCGAAAAGCACCGGGTTGCCGTCCGGATCCAGCACCATAAAGCTCGCCGGGCCCTTGGCTCCCTCATCCGCCTCGGAGACGAACTCCAGGCCCTTGGCCTTCAGTTCCCGCTGGATATCACGCACATCGGTGAACGGGTCCACCGCCTCGGCGTCCTGGTTCCAGCCCGGGTTGAACGTGAGCATGTTCTTCTCGAACATGCCCTGGAAGAGGCCGATGACCGTGTCACCATTTTTCAGGATCAGCCAGTTCTGCGTGATGTCGCCGCCGAACCTGCTGAAGCCGAGTTTCTCGTAGAAGGCAGCGGAGGCCGCGATGTCCTTGACCGCCAGGCTGACCGAAAAAGCGCCGAGCTGCATGTCCTACTCCACTCTCCATAAGGGACGGAACTGCCGAGTGCTGCCGGCTGCTGTCCGGCGCAGCAGGAACAGACTACAAGCAGAACGCCGCTTCCAACATGGGGAGATCCATCCAGGCGCATTGAAGGCGCCGCCGTCAAGGCCACTGCCTCCGGCAGCTATTATGCTGAGCGGACCATCCTGAGGATGGGTTGGGGGCGTAGGGGGCGCCGGTGGTATCAGGTTTTGGCAAAAGGGATTCTTCGGACGTGCCTGGCAACGGGCTGAATATCCCGGGCGTCCGCCGTTCGCCGAGCGGGCGCATCCCGCAGTGGGCCATTGATGAGGCGCTCGGGAAGCTGCAGGATCCTGAACCTTGGCGCGCCGCTCCCACCCCGGTTGCATCAAAGAGGCGGAGCTACCGCGGGACAAGGTCCGGGCGCACCTTGAGGTGGACATCGGTGTCAGCCACCGTCCTGGGCCTGGCGCTCGTTGCGGGGCTCTACTTCACGCCCACTTTGTTCGACCGGTTCGTCCTGCCAGCAGCCCTGCCCCACCTGCCCGGCGCCGATGTCCCTCCCCCGGGGTTTGAGGCGGCCTCGTCTCCCCTCGGCGTTCCGGCCGCCACGACAGGTTCCACCGCGTACGTTCTCCAGGAGTCACCCGACCCGGACCAGCAGTTTGTTGCCTACGACCCGTGCCGTCCGATCCATTACGTGGTGCGGCCGGACCTTGCGCCGCCGGGCACGGACCAGCTTATCCAGCAGTCCGTCGCTGCCGTGTCCGCGGCCACGGGCCTGCAGTTTGTGTATGACGGACCTACCACGGAGGCCCCGTCGACGGACCGGGCGGCGTACCAGCCTGACCGTTACGGCAGGAAGTGGGCGCCCATCCTGATTGCGTGGTCCACACCGGAGGAGGCACCGGACCTTGCCGGAAGGGTTGCGGGAACCGGTGGAAGCTCCTCGCTCCAGGTAACAGGCGAGCCGTACGTGTACGTCACTGGCCAGGTCCAGCTTGACGCGCCTGCACTGGCTGAAACGCTGGCTTTCCCCGACGGGCCCGCTTTGGTCAGGGCGGTCATCATGCACGAACTGGCGCATGTGGTGGGGCTGGACCATGTGGACGACCCCACCCAGCTGATGTATGCGGAGAACAGCGGGCGAGTGGACTTCGGGGAAGGGGACCGTGCCGGCCTTGCGCTGCTGGGCAGGGGGAAGTGCGTCCCGCGGATCTGAAGCCAGCTAAGGGGGGCCTGCCGTTACCTGTTTCAGCAGACACTCCCTAAGGCGCCCGATAGGCCGTTGACTGGAGGAAGGCCGCGCACAAGCGTGCCGGCACGGACTGCCAGGGGCAAAGGAGTCATCATGCATACACGAACACTCGGACAGGGACTGCAGGTTTCGGCGATCGGCCTCGGCTGCATGGGCATGTCGCAGGGCTACGGCCCCAACCCCGGGGACCGCCAGGCGATGATCGGGGTGATCCGTGACGCGGTCGGCCTGGGAGTCACCTTCTTTGACACCGCCGAGGTGTACGGCCCCTACGTCAACGAGGAAATCGTCGGGGAAGCACTCGCGCCGGTGCGGGACGAGGTAGTGATCGCAACGAAGTTCGGGTGGCGGATCGAGGGCGGCAAATCCGTGGGGCTGGACAGCTCACCCGAGCAGATCAAACGCGTCGCGGACGAGTCGCTGCGCCGGCTGCGCGTGGACACGCTGGACCTTTTCTACCAGCACCGTGTGGACCCCGGTGTGCCCATTGAAGAGGTGGCCGGCGCCGTGGGCGAGCTCGTCCAGGCCGGCAAGGTCCGCCACTTCGGGCTCTCCGAGGCCTCGGCTGCGACCATCCGCGCCGCCCACGCCGTCTTTCCGGTGACGGCCGTCCAGAGCGAGTACTCCCTGTGGACCCGGGATCCGGAGCCGGAAGTGCTGCCCGCCCTGGCCGAACTTGGGATCGGGTTCGTGCCCTTCAGCCCGCTCGGCAAGGGCTTCCTTACCGGGACTGTGGATACGTCCACGCAGTTCGCGGAAGGCGACGTCCGCGGCACCATCCCCCGTTTCACCCCGAAGAACCGCGCCGCCAACCAGGCGCTGGTGAAGCATGTCGCGGAACTCGCTGCCGCCAAGAACGCCACCCCCGGACAGATCGCGCTGGCATGGCTGCTGGCACAGCATCCCTGGATCGTGCCCATCCCCGGCACACGCCGCCGGGAGCGCCTCGAGGAGAACACCGGAGCGACAGCCGTTGCGCTGTCCGCCGATGATGTGGCGGACCTGAACGCCGTCGCCAGTCGGATCGGGGTGCAGGGCAACCGCTACAACGATACGCACATGCGCTACGTCGGGCGGTGAGCGGCGGCGGTTGCAAGCGGACGACGGCGTGGCGGCGGTCGGCATCAGTGAACCGGAGCTTACGCCCGGCGTGCGGCCACACTGATGCTGGCCACGCCGTATTTGCCGGTGGCCTTCACCGCCCGGCTGGAGAGGAAGCGGTAGGCCCCGTTGGGGCGGACGGTGTCCACCGTGAACCCGGCCGACTCGATCGCCGCCAGGAAACTGTCCTGCTGCATGGCTCCGCCAATGCACGCGGCCCACAAGGACGCGTCGCACGTGACATTTTCGGGGAGCGGCACCGCAGAAACGATGTCCGCAACCACCAGGCGGCCTCCGGGTTTCAGTGCTCGAGCAGCTGCGTCCAATACGCGCGCTTTCTCCGGAACCAGGTTGATGACACCGTTGGAGATGATGCAGTCCAGCGTGCCCGGCGGGACGTCGGGGGCCTCGACGCGGCCCTGCCGGAATTCCGTGTTGGCAAAGTCCGCGCCCAGGTGGCGGGCTTTCTCCACCTGCGCAGGTGTCATGTCGACGCCGATCACCGCGCCGGTGTCTCCTACCGCGAGCGCGGCGAGGAAGCTGTCCATGCCCGAGCCACTTCCAAGGTCCAAAACTGATTCGCCGGGCTGCAGGGCTGCCAGGTCGTGGAAGTAGCCCACGCCGGCAAAAGACTCGATGGCAGGAGCGGGAATGCGGTCCAGGTCCAGGGTGGGGTAGCCCAGGCGTTCGGCGAGTGCCCGCCCGGTTTCGAAATGGAATTCCTGATGCGGGTAAGTGGCGACCAGCTCATACATGGAGCGGACACGGTCCTCGAGATCGGCGGTATCGAGCTGTCCCGGAGTGGTTTCCATGGATCTTCCTGCCCTTAATTTCACGGACTTGAAAGCGGTGGGATGAGTCTCCTCGCCTCCAATTTGAACGTCAAGAGGGCGCAGGCGCCACCGACGCGGACAAACGGCGGGAGGTCCCGCCGTCGTCCGCTTTCCGTTTGCGAGGCGCCGCTTCCTCAGCCGGCGCCGCCCGGCACTTCTAGAGCTGCCCGGTGGGGCCGGTGTCCTCGACTTCGCCGCGCCAGCCGCCGGTTTCGGTACCGCGCGATTCGATGAAGTCCTTGAACTTGCGCATGTCAGATTTCACCTGCATCTGGTCCATCTTCAGTGCCGCACCTGCTTTTTCAGTGAGGGTTTCCGGTGCCCATTCGAAATGGACCCTGACCTTCGTGTGGTTGGCATCCAGGGGCGTAAACCTGATGATGCCGGCATGGGACTTGCCGTCGGTGCTGCGCCAGGCGATCCGGTCGTCAGGCTCCTGGTCGACTATTTCAGTATCGAATTCCCGCTGCACACCGCCCACCTTGGTAACCCAATGGTTGGTGGTGTCAGTCAGCTGGGTCACGGATTCGACACCGGACATGAACTGCGGAAAGGATTCGAACTGGGTCCACTGGTTGTACGCGGTCCGCAGCGGTACTGCTACTTCAACGGTCTCTTCAACGTGTTCCATTGCTTCCTCCTCATGAGGGACGGCCGCAACAGCGGACCGGCAGAGTTTGCCATCCTGCCAGTCAGGCAGCCGCCACTTTTGCACGATAAGTCCGGCGGGCACCGGTGTCCAGACCTTCAGGATCGCGGACGACGGCGTGAGTCTCCTGCCGTCGTCGGCTTCCGTCTGGTGGGCGCGGGCGATGGCGGGCTGCTGCCCTACTTAACGTTGCTTAAGACTTTAAGGGCTCATAAGGTGACGTTGTTCACACAAACCCGCTGCTGTCCAAGGAGGTGCCAGAAGTGGAGCTTTCGCTGTCCGAGCCAAGACAGGGCCGGTTCGTTTCTGCAGCCTCCGTGGCCCGCGCCGCGGGTGTCTCCGCTGCCACCGTCTCGTATGTGCTCAATGGAAAAACGGGCGTTTCTCCGGAAACGCGCCGCCATGTCATATCCGTGGCAAACGAACTCGGCTTCCGGCCCCGGAGTTCGGGCCCCGGCCTCGATCCGCAGCGCACGCGCGTCATCGGGCTCGTCCTGCCCAACATCGTCAACCCGATGTATACGCGGTGGGCGCAGGGGGTCATAACTGCAGCCGCGGAAGCTGGATATGAAGTATTTACTGCCACCACGCAGGACGATGCGGACATCATGAGCCAGATTACGTCCACGTTGGCTACCCGGAATGTGGACGGCGTCATTATTGCGGCGGCATTCAGGAAGGACGCCACCGCACTGCGCACTTTGAGGGCAGCAAAGATACCTTTTGTCTATCTGTCCCGCAGGTCCACCTACCTGGAAGGGGATTTTGTTGGGATCGACGACATCGCTGCCGGGTCGCTGATCATGGAGCACGTCATCTCGCATGGGTATAAGGACATTGCCACCGTCATTGGTCCCCGTCTTTCAAGCGCGTCGCTGGCCCGCGAGCAGGGCTTCATCCGAACAGCGGCGGAGGCAGGCATCACCATCAGAGGCGGCTGGAAGATCAGCACCCACCTCAACAACACCGGCGGACGCGTCGCTGCGGCGAGACTATTTGCCTCGGGACAAAAACCGCGTGCTGTGGTGTGCGGCAGCGATGAGATTGCCATCGGGGTCATGGAATATGCCCTCTCCCGGGGACTCCGCATCCCGGAGGACGTCGCAGTCACAGGTTCCGACGGTCTCCCCCACAGCATTTCGGGGCTGATCAACCTCACCACCATCATCCAACCCCAGCAGGAAATGGCGAACGAGGCGTTTGCCATCCTCCTGAAGCGGATGGAAAAGCCCTCCACCCTCTACCAATCGCTGACGTGTGCACACCAACTGCACATCGGCAGAACCTGCGGCTGCAATCCCGCCGCTGTCCTCTGACCTTCCCCCCTAAATCACCCGTCGATAGCAGCAAACGTTCGGTGGCAATGACGCCGTGTGCCTTTTTGCTGCCCGATCCACCTAAGGAAAAAACATGCCCTTTCCCGGACAAACGGCGATGCGATCGCCAAAAGAAGTCAGCACGCTCATTCTGCGCAAGCTCATGCCCTTGCTCATCATTTCGTACATCATGAGCTTCCTGGACCGGACAAATATCGGCATTGCCAAAGGCAGGCTGGAAATTGACCTCGGTATTTCGGCGACCGCCTATGGCATCGGCGCAGGCCTCTTCTTCCTGACCTATGCACTCTCCGAAATCCCGTCGAACCTCATCATGCACAGGGTCGGCGCCCGGTTTTGGATTACCCGGATCATGGTTTCGTGGGGCCTGATATCCGCCGCCATGATGTTCGTTACAAACGAGTGGTCCTTCTACATCATGCGTATGCTCCTCGGCGTCGCCGAAGCCGGCCTGTTCCCGGGGATCATGTATTTCCTGACGCAGTGGTTTGTGCGGAAGGAGCGCGCGAAGGCGAATGGCCTCTTTCTCCTGGGCGTCTCCTTTGCGAACATCATCGGTGCCCCGCTTGGTGGTGCGCTGCTGAATATGGAAGGAATTGGGGGCCTGCACGGGTGGCAGTGGATGTTCCTGATCGAAGGCCTCCCGGCGTGTTTCCTTGCCATCATCGTCTGGAAGATGCTGCCGGACCGTCCCACGAAGGCCAAATTCCTTAGTTATGAAGAAGCCGCAGATCTTGAGGCAAGGATCGCCGCGGAAGACGCCGAAGGCTCGGCAGCGTCCGGCACCCATAAGCTGTCCGGAGTCTGGAAAGACAAGCAGATTCTCCTGGTGGTGGGCATCTACCTCAGCGAGCAAATCGCCGTATACGCACTTTCCTTCTTCCTGCCGTCCATTATCGGCACCTATGGCGATCTGTCCTCATTCGAAATCGGCCTGCTGACTGCCATTCCATGGATCTTTGCCGCCCTCGGCTCCTATTTCGTTCCGCGCTTCGCCAACACAGGATCCAAGGCCCAAAAGCTCGTGAGCACCACGATGATCGGCATTTGTGTGGGCTTCACCCTGGGGGCCATCTCCGGCCCGGTTGTGGGCCTTATCGGGTTCTGCCTCGGCGCCTTCTGTTTCTTCGCCATGCAGCCCATTCTCTTCACGTTCCCGGCCAGCCGTCTCAGCGGTTCCACCCTGGCTGGCGGTATCGCCTTCGTCAACACCATCGGCCTCTTTGGCGGATTCCTCGGCCCGTACGTCATGGGCTACATGCAGGATGCCACCGGGAGCAAGCTGGCTGGCCTCTGGTTCGTCGTCGCCGTCTGTGCCGTTGGCGCCTTCCTGTCGTTCTTCCTGAAATACGGCGAACTCGACAAGGAAACCTCCGACTCCGATGCCGTTGCGGTCTCGGCTCGGTAACCGCATCACCCACTTCAGGAGATAGAAATGGACTTTTCCGGCAAAAGAGTACTTGTCACCGCCGGCGCCAACGGAATCGGCCTGGCGATCGCAAAGAAGTTCAAGGATCTTGGCGCCCACGTGTACGTGACCGATATCGATCAACGGGCGGTCGAAACTGCCCGGAAGTACGGCTTCAAGGCCAGCGTTTCCGATGCCTCCGTCGAGGAAGACGTCATTCGGCTGATGTCCTCTGTGGAAACTGAACTTGGCGGCCTCGATGTCCTGGTCAACAACGCCGGGGTGGCCGGCCCCACAGGGCCGGTGGAAACGCTTACCAGCGATGCATGGACCCGTACATTTGACGTCAACATCCACGGCCAGTTCTACTGCGTGAAACACTCCCTCGGGATGCTGCGCAGGGGGACCGACCCCGCCATTGTGAACCTTTCCTCAGCGGCAGGCCGCCTCGGGATGGCAGGCCGCAGCGCCTACTCCGCCTCGAAATGGGCCGTCGTCGGGTTCACCAAGACCTTGGCCATCGAGCTTGGACCCGAGGGGATACGGGCGAACGCCATTTGTCCCGGAGCCGTAGACGGGCCCCGGATCCAGGCTGTTATCTCGGCCAAGGCGGACATGCTGGGCAGATCCGTGGAGGACGTTGCCGCGGTCTACAACAACCAGTCATCCATGCAACGCATGGTCACTGCGGAGGACATCGCCAACATGGCAGCCTTCTCCGCCAGCAGCCTGGCCCGGAACGTGAACGGCCAGGTCCTCGCGGTGGACGGCAACACAGAAAAGCTTTACTAAACGCAACGGGCAAGGAACACACCATGGCACAGCGAAAAGTCATCATCACAAGCGCCGTCACCGGCGCCATCCACACGCCGTCGATGTCGCCGCACCTTCCTGTCTCTCCGGAGGAGATCGCCGACGCGGCCATCGGGGCGGCGGAAGCGGGCGCGGCGATCGTCCATATGCATGCCCGGGACCCTCGGGACGGCCGCCCGTCCCAGGATCCTGACCACTTCGCGCCGATCCTTGAAAAGCTAAAGGCCAATACCGATGCCGTCATCAACATCACCACCGGCGGTTCGCCGCACATGACGGTGGAAGAACGCATGCGGCCGGCGTCCATCTTCAAACCCGAACTGGCGTCCCTGAACATGGGTTCAATGAACTTCGGCCTGTATCCAATGCTGGAGCGGTTCAACGACTTCGAGCACGACTGGGAACGCGAGAACCTCGAGAAGAGCCGGGACCTCGTCTTCAAGAACACATTCCAGGACATCGAGACCATTCTCGGCATCGGAAACGGAAACGGCACCCGCTTTGAGTTCGAGTGCTATGACATATCGCACCTGAACAACCTGGCGCATTTCCACGCCCGCGGCCTGGCCCGGGGTCCCCTTTTCGTGCAGTCCGTTTTCGGTCTCCTGGGAGGTATTGGCGCCCATCCCGAGGATCTGATGCACATGCGCCGGACCGCGGACCGCCTCCTGGGCGACCAGTACGAGTGGTCCATCCTGGGAGCGGGCAGGAACCAGATGCCCCTGGCCACCATCGGCGCAGCCATGGGCTCACACGTCAGGGTGGGGCTGGAGGACTCGTTGTGGATTGGACCGGGCCAGCTGGCGAAGACCAACGCCGAACAGGTAACGCGCATCCGGACCATCCTGGAGGCGCTGAACTTCGAGATTGCCACGCCGGACGAAGCACGCGAAATTCTCCAGCTCAAGGGCAGGGGGAACGTCGGGTTCTGACGCATCGGACTCACCACAAAGAGTAGTAAGCGGACGACGGCGGGAGGCGCCCGCCGTCGTCCGTCACCGGTGCAGGTGGTGGCGTTCGCGGAGGCATCCAGCGTGATGCGCTGCAGGTAGGTTTAGGCTGATGATCTCCGTTGACCGGGACGGTCCAGCACGCTGCGATGTCCATCAACTCCTCGGCGAACACGTACGCCACCTCGCCGGCCGAAAGCGTCCACGCCCCTGGACCACTCCGCCCTGTCCGGGCCGTCGATGACGTTCTGGACCGCCCGCGAGGACGGTGATCTGCTGGGGTGCGGCGCACTCAAGCTCCTCGAATCCCCGCCCGGGGCAGCGCTGCACGGCGAGGTCAAATCCATCGTCTACTTTGCGACCGGGACCGCGGACTACTTCGCTCCGGCACGGCGCCTGTATGCCCGGAACGGCTTCACCGAATGCCCGCCGTTCGCCGGCTACGCCCTGGATCCCAACAGAGTTTTCATGGAACTTCGCTTCTTAGGACGGCCCTCCGGCTGCCCGCGCGGGCGCGCTGCGGATATTGAGGTGACAACATGGCTTTCCCTACTCCCAGCCAACGCCCCACAACGGGCCGATGACATTGGCCGCCCCAGTCGTAGGCTACTGGTAGGCCGGACGCCTAATGACGGGCCTCGGATCCCGAAGGGAACGACGAGTGGACAGTAGTGCTGGTTACTGGTTCTTGAGTGCCGCCGAGTGGGGCAACGCGGCCGCCGACGTGCATGCGGGCAATGCGGGATCGCCGTCCTGGTCGGAGGGCAACCTGGTGCGGCCCCTGGTTCACGGTGCCACCTACTTCGCCCGGCTCCACGAGGAGCTGTCCGCCCTGCAGGCGGGAGACCGCGTGTGGTTCACCGACTGGCGAGGCGACGGCGACGAAAAGCTTACGGCGGACGGGCCGGCCATCGGGGAGTTGCTGGCGCGGCTGGCCCGGGACGGGGTGGAAGTGCGCGGCCTGGTGTGGAGATCGCACGGAGAGCGCGTGTCTGCACCCATGAGCAACCTGTCCAACGAGCACCTCAGCCGCCAGATCAACGACGCCGGCGGCGAGGTTCTGCTGGACCAGCGGGTACGCCTCTTCGGCTGCCATCACCAGAAACTGTTCGTCATCCGCAACCGTAATGACCCTTCCCGGGACGTCGCATTCGTCGGCGGGATCGACCTCTCCCACAGCCGCCGGGACGACGCCGATCACATGGGAGACCCGCAGGCGGTGGAGATGGATCCCCGGTACGGGAAACAGCCTCCCTGGCACGATGCCGCCCTGGAACTGCGCGGCCCGGTTGTGGCAGATGTGCTGAAACTGTTCGCGGAACGGTGGGATGACCCCCATCCCCTGGACCGGCGCACTCCTTACCGGATGCTGCTGCAGCGCATGGCCGATATGCCCCGGCACCCCGAGCCCCTGCCGGAAACTGCGCCGCCACCGCCGCCGGCGGGCCATCACGCCGTGCAGCTGCTGCGCACCTACGGCGTGAAGCATCCGCCGTTCCCGTTCGCACCCGATGGTGAGCGGAGCGTTGCCCGGGCCTACACCAAAGCTTTCGGCCTGGCCCGCTCCTTGATTTACATCGAGGACCAGTACCTGTGGTCGGCTGAGGTGGCGGCCGGCATCGCAGCGGCCCTCGAACAGAACCCCGCATTAAACGTGATCGCCGTGGTGCCCCGCTACCCGGACTCCGACGGCCCGCTGGGAGGGCCACCCAAGCGGCTCGGCCAGCTGCGCGCCATTGAAAAGATGCGCCGCGTTGCCCCCGACAGATTCGGCGTGTTCAACCTGGAGAACAGGGCCGGGACGCCGATCTATGTCCATGCCAAGGTCTGCATCATCGACGACACCTGGTTCACGTGCGGATCGGACAACTTCAACCGCCGGTCCTGGACCACGGACAGCGAGCTCACCTGCGCGGTCATCGACACCTCCGCTGGTCAGGGGGAAGCGCCCGGCGCAGGCACTGGTCCCGGGGCTTCCCGTCCCTTGGCCCAGGAGCTCCGGCTCCAGCTCTGGGCTGAACACCTGGGCCTGGACCAGGATGACCCCCGGCTACTAGCTCCGTCGGACGGGCTCGCCCTGTGGAATGCAACCGCGGACGCTCTGGATTATTGGTACGAAACCGGCCGACTCGGGCCCCGGCCCAAGGGACATGCACGGCACCACACCACAGAACCCGTGCCGCGCCTTCAGCGTCTCTGGGCGGACCCTGCCTACCGCCTTCTGGTGGACCCGGACGGCCGCCCCCGCAAAATCCGCGGCACAACCAAGTTCTAGGCAGGATCCACCGCGCCAGCCGGTACATTTGAGCCGATGATTTCCATTGACCGGGACGACCCCGCCCGCGGCGACGTCCATCAACTCCTCAGCGAACACCTGGCGGACATGTTCGCCACCTCGCCGGCCGAAAGCGTCCATGCCCTGGACCATTCCGCCCTCTCGGCGCCGTCAATCACGTTCTGGACCGCCCGTGAGGACGGCGACCTGCTGGGGTGCGGCGCACTCAAGCTCCTGGCGGCCCCTGCCGGCCCGCCCAGGCACGGCGAGATCAAGTCCATGCGCACTGCGGCAGGCGCTCGGGGACGGGGCGTAGCCACCTTGATGCTCCGCCATATCCTCGACGACGCCCGCACCCGGAACCTCGAGCGCCTCTACCTTGAGACCGGCACCGAGGACTACTTCGCCCCCGCCCGGCGCCTGTATGCCCGGAACGGCTTTTCCGAGTGCCCGCCTTTCGCCGGCTACGTCCTGGACCCCAACAGCGTCTTCATGGAGCTCCGACTCTAGGACCCGCTCCAGCGGACACCGGAAACACAGCCCGGGGCGTCAGGCGGCGAGGCGTCAGGCGGCGAGGCGCGCCAGTATGGCCTGTTCCAGTGGGCTATCGGTTGCCGGCAGGCAGCCCGGCGGCCAGAGTGGTGGTTCCCGGTCCGGGTGCTCGGCGGGATAGCATCGGCCGGTCGGCGAAATCCAGCCGGGCGGCCGATCCTTTCCTGCCTGCATCGGTGTCCAACCCGACCCGTGTTTGAGCCGGTGGTGCTTCGGGCATGCCTGCCCAAGGTTGCTGATTCCGGTGGTGCCGCCGCGCTGCCAGGCGGTGAGATGGTCCGCCTCATTGTCCAGGCTGTTGTTGCTGCAGCCCGGGAAGGTGCACGTGCCGTCCCTCATCTTGAGCCACCGCTTCAACGCTTCCGGGAGCCGGTAGCTGGTGCGCCCGATTTCCAGCGGCGCTCCATCCCTCGGGTCGACCAGGACGCGGTAGAACGAGTTGGCACCGTCGGCAACGAGCCTGCGTGCAATCGACGGCGGGACCGGCCCCAGCCCATCGACCTCGGCGGGTTCGTCCGTAAGGCCCAGGAGGGAGAAGACCGGAACGGTAACCAGTACATCAGCCTTAGGGGAAGGCACGTCTCCGACGTCCTGGTTCGCACTGCCCAGCAGCAGCCCAGCGGCGATGTCCGCGCGCAACTGGCTCAGGTTGCGCGGTTCGCCCGGGCTTTGAAGGCCGCGGGCCAGTGCCGTCGACTTGTTCCAGATAGCCAAGGCCGTATCTCCGGGAAGGTACAACGACAACCAGGCCATGCCGTCCCGGTCCGGGCTGAACTCCATCCACCGGTCCCCCACGCTCTTTGCGTGGCGTGCCTCAAGCGACTCAGGGTGATGGCGTTCCCGCCACGCCCGGACCTTACGCCGGAACCGGGCAGGCGCCAGCTCTCCGGGCGCGGCACCGCGGGCCGGTCGGGGCGCGTCCGGGTCGAAGAAGTGCGCCTCCAGGGCAGAGGCGGCTGCGGGGCTGAGGCCGGTTGTTTCGTCGACCACGATGCGGGCGTGCTGCCAGCCGATGGTGCCGGTTTGCAGCGCATCGAGTGCCGCCGGTAACGACGTGGTCAGCGCGTGGGCCTCGCCCAGCAGGGCGGACGCGGCCCGTTCACCGATCGTCAGCACGCAGGCGACTTCTGCCACTCGGCTCACTTCCCGTGCCGACGCTTCATAGGCGCTGGCCGGCGGGCCCTCCAGCACCGCTGCGGCCTCCGTGTAGGCAGCCACCAGCCGGACTTTCGCCGCCGCCGTCGCGGCCTCAACCCGCGCCAGCACCCCTAACCCGTCCAGGCACGCCTCGGAAAGCTCCTGCAGCGGATCAGCATCAGCATCGGGAAGCCGGTAGGGCGCACCGGCGGCCGACGGGCCGGCCACAACACCCGCAAGCTCATCAACCAGCCCCGCCACCGAGCCAACGGCAGCCGCCAGCTGGGCCCTGACTTCCGCATCGACAACCACACCGGCTTCCATAACCACACCATGGCAGGAGGGTCTGACAACGACGACGGCGGTGACCTCCCGCCGTCGACCGCTCACTTTAGGCCGCGTCCCAGCCCTGCGCTCACCCGCCCAGGCGCGCCATCTCCTCGCCCATCGCAGACGCAAAGACGTCGCCCGGCACGTTCAACGCGTCAAAGTGGATTCCGCAACACAGATTGCCGCCGTACGAGACAGCCGCGACACCGAGCCGTACGTTTCCCGGGAGAATCCCAAGGGGCCAGAGGGCGATAACCGGGGCTCCGGCGAGGCGGTAAGTTCCCTTCGGACCCGGCACGTTGCTGACGAACCCGGCAACAACACGCTGCTTCCGGGAGAGGCGGTCCAGGATGCGTGCACCGATCGGCCCGCGCATAAACTCCAAGGTGCCTTGATCCCTTGCCCGCACCTTCTCCTCACGGGTCTGGGCGGCGATGAGCCGCAGGCGCAGGTCGGGGTCGGGCTCGCCGAGCGGCAGCTGCACAAGCATGACTCCCACTTGGTTCGCTGCAGCCCCGCGGCGCCGCAGCGCCACCGGCACTGACACCGGCAACCGGGCGGCGATCGGCTCGCCGGAAGCCGCCAGGACCGCCCGGAAGCCGGCCGCGGCCGCGGCGAGGAGTGCGTCATTTACCGTGGCACCCCGCGGACGCACCGCCGTCTCCAGGGCTTCGATATCTGTCTGCAGAAAAGCGACGCCGCGGTGCGAGCTGCGCTCACCGAGCAGCACCGTGCCACCCACGCCAGAGCCCCACAGGGTCTTGAGGACACGAAACAGGCCGGTCGTAACCCGACGCACGGTGCGGCGTAAATCGTTCCCGGGCTGGGACTGCGGCGCCACTGCAGGCCGGCGCAGAGGCGCCTCACCCGCCGGCTGCTCCCCCGGCTCCCCGGGATCAAAGAGCTGCTGCACGATCACCGCCGCTGTCATCCCGTCGGCCACCGCATGATGGATCCGCAGCACAACACCCACGCCAGTCGCTGAGGCGCCCGGTACCACCAGGACCTCCCACATCGGGCGGTCCCATGCCAGTGGCTCCCCCGTCAGCCCGGCACACTTGTCCTGAAGTCCCCCAAGACCATCGACGGGCTCCACGAGGCGGATGTGGTGCTCGACGTCGGGCACGGATTCAATCCAGTGATGTCGGCGGCCCACTTGGATTACTCTTTTGCGGAGCGCCGGCAAATCCGCAATCCGATCGCCGAGTGTCGCCCTAAGCCGCGCCATGTCCGGTGTGCCGTCCGGAGCCAGGAAACCGCCCGGCCCGAGCAGGCAGGCGGCCAGGAACACGTTGACCTGCCCGGCGTGGTCGAGCACCAGGTTCGCCTCATCAGCAGGGGCCAGCTTTTGCGTCGCCGGGTGCATGCCTTGACAGTAACCGCGAAACACCGGCTTGTCAGCGCGTGGGCGGACAGTCAATCACTGCAGCCCCTGACGTCACACAACGCCACCGCATCCAGATAAGGACAAGCAACGCCCTACCCTTAACAAGTGACTTTGACTAAGATGCGCACCGCCGCCGCGAGCTCCCTCGCCGCCGCCGGTCTCCTGTTTACCCTCGCCGCCTGTTCCGCGCCGGCCGCCAGCCAGCCCACCACTTCCGCGCCGGCCTCCTCCGCAGCCGCTTCGTCGAGCGCCGCACCCACCACAGCATCCGGCACGGCCGGGACTTGCGACGGCGTGAAGGTCATCGTCGATTCCGGCGCCCTGAAGCAGGCTGCGGCTGACAAGTCCGTGTGCGTGCCCGTGGACGGTCCCACCGCTGCGTCCAAGGTGCTCGAGGAAGCCAACGTAAAAACCGTGGGCACCACCCAGTACCCCAACGAGCTGGTGTGCCGGGTGAACGGTGTACCCGCCGCGGACTTCGAAATCAAGCACAAGGCCGGCTCGTACAAGGAAGAATGCACCGGCATGCCCGCCGCCTTCGCCTACTGGTCCCTCTGGCTAAAGAAGGACGCCGGCGCCTGGGAATACGCGCAGGAAGGCCTCGCCACCCTGCAGGTCAGCCCGGGCCAGAGCCTGGAACTGCTCTTCACCGTCGACGGCGAACCGGCCGCCCCCGCGGCATGACCTTCCGACCCGCGCCGCTGCGCGCCGGCATTGCTCTCGCCGTCGTGTTCATCGCGGCGCGGGTCATCTACCGCGTCCTTTTCAACGGCACGGGCCTTGGCTCGCCCATCCTGCTCGACCTGCCGGCCATGCGGCTGCCAGCCCCGTACGCCCACGTGGTTTTCCTCGGTCCGGTCACCGGGCCCGGGCTGTGGGCGGCGGTCCTGTCCGCCCTGCCGATTGCCGGGCTGTTCATTGGGTTCGGCCTGCTGAACGCATTCGTGGACGTGGCCCGCGGCTTCGTTCACCTGGCCCGCCGCGGCCCCATGCAGGGCCTGGCGCGGACGCTCGTCGTGGCGTGGGCGGCGCTCCCCGCGCTGGCCGACGCCGTCACCTCCGTGCGCCTGGCGTTCCGGCTGCGGGGCGAACGCTTCGGGCCCCGCGCCCTGGTGCCCGTCCTCGAGCGCACCCTTGAACACGCGGCCCGGGTTGCCGCCGCCCTTGAGCTGCGCGGCTTCGGGAGCCGCGCCGCCCAGCAACCGGGGAACGACGACGGCGGCCCGCTCCTGGTGCGCGACGCCCGGTTCCGCATCGGCGACGCACAGGTCCGCGTTGCCGGGTTCACGCCGCAGAGCGGGTCCATCACTGTCATTACCGGGCCCACGGGCTCCGGCAAGTCCACCATCCTGCGCGGCATCGCCGGCCTGCTCTCCCACGTCGACGGCGGCGGGATCTCCGGCACCGTGCGCATCGCCGGAACGGACCGGGCCGCCACGCCGCCGCGCGATACCGCCCGACTCATCGGCGTCGTCCTGCAGAATCCCCGTGCCGCCTTCGCCAGCACCCGGGTGCGGGACGAAATCTCCCTCGCCCTTGAACTGCGCGGCATGCCATCAGCCGCCGCCACGGCCCGGGTGCTGGAGGTCGCCGAGCGCATCGGGGTCTCGGCGCTGCTGGACCGGAACATCAGTACCCTCTCGGCGGGGGAGGCAACGCTCGTGGCCATCGCCGCCGCGGTGGTGGAGCAGCCTCCCCTGCTCCTGGTGGACGAGCCGCTGGCAGACCTCGACACCACGGCCCGCAGGGACGTAATCGCCGTGCTCAATGCCCTCGCCGGTGACGGCGTCTGCATCATCGTGGCGGAGCACCGGGCGGCAGCGCTCGTCCCGGTTGCCGACTCCTGGTGGACTATCGCCGACGGCGCCCTGGTGCCGGGCGCCGCGCCGTCGCCGCCTTCGCACCGCGATGCTTCTCATCCAGCGCCGGCACAGCCTGCGGGCGCCGCGCCCGTGCTGACAGCGACCAACCTCGCGGTGCACCGCAAGGGCACGCCGCTGGTGCGCGACGCGTCCCTGGCCCTGCACCGCGGCGAAGTGGTGGCCCTGGTGGGGCCGAACGGGGCAGGAAAATCGTCCCTGCTGGTGGCGCTTGCCTTAGGTGAGGGGGCGGTCAGTAAGGTGGCGGGCGGAGTAGAAACCAACGACGGCGGAACGGTCGACGGCGGCCGCGTCGCCCTGGTGCCGGACGCCTCGGACGACCTCTTCACCAGGGATACGGTCGAGGGAGAGCTCCGCGCGGCCGAGCGGCGCCTTGCGCGCCGAAAGAAGGGCGAACAGCCCGAGCCCGGCTTGGCGGCGTCACGCCTGGCCCGTCTGCGGGGCGACGTCACGATGCCCATTGGACACGAGCATCCCCGGGACCTCTCCGCAGGCGAGCGCAGGATCCTGGCCATTGCGCTGCAGACCATGGATGATCCCCAGGTGCTCCTGATCGACGAGCCCACCCGCGGGCTCGATCCGGCCGCGCGCAAGGCGGTCTCGGCCGCGCTCCGGTCCGCAGCGGATTCCGGTACCGCTGTCCTGATCGCCACGCACGACCACGACTTTGCCCACGGTCTCGGCGCCCGGATCCTCCCGATGCGTGACGGCGTCGCGCCTTCCCCGCCGGTGACTGACGCGCCGGAACCGCTTGCCCTGATTCCCCGGCAGGCGGGCGCCCGGCCAAAGCCATTCACCGAACCGGACTTCCAGGGCGCGGAACGGAAGCCCCGCATCCGGCTGCCGCGCGGCGTCGAACTCGCCGTCCTCGCAGCCGCAAACGTCGTGGCCCTCGCCGCGTTCTGCTGGCCGCTGCTTGCCGCGGCACTCCCGCAGGACGCAGCCGCCGCCCTCCCCTACGCGGCGCTGGCAATCGCGCCGCTCGCCGCCGTCGCCATCGTTGTGTCCCTGGACGGCTCAGTCCGCTCCGCACACACGGTCGCGCTGCTCGGCGTCCTGGCCGCCGTCGGCACGGCTGTCCGGGTGGCGAGCACCGGCGTCGGGGGCGTTGAAGCAGTGTTCATCCTGCTGATCCTGGCCGGCCGGGCGTTCGGCGCCCGATTCGGCATGCTGCTCGGCGCCGCCACCATCGCCCTCTCAAGTGCCCTGTGGGGCGGGATCGGGCCGTGGACTCCGTTCCAGATCTTCGCCTGTGCGTGGGTGGGTGCGGGGGCCGGCCTGCTCCCCCGGCGGGTGCGCGGCAGGGCCGAACTGTGGATGCTGGCCGGCTATGGTGTGGTGGCGTCCTACCTGTTCGGCCTGCTGACCAACCTGTGGTTCTGGCCCTTCGCGGTGGGCGCCGGCACCGGCATCTCGTATGTGCCCGGCGCGCCGCTGGGCACCAACCTGAGCAGCTTCCTGCTGTACTCGCTGGTGACGTCGACGGCGGGCTGGGACACCCTGCGCGCGATCACCACCATCATCGGAATCGCCGTGGTGGGGCGGGCCATCCTTGCCGCGCTCCGGCGGGTGAAGCCGGTCTCCAGCGCGGGCGGTCAAGCCGAAAAGGCTCATTCCGCCCAGGCCAAGGATCGGCTACAGCTCAGGGTTTGAGGAGTCGCGTAAGCCGTGTCAGTTTGCAACGGGCTGCATCGATGTCGCTGTGAAGGTCATAGTGGGAGGATCCCTAGGATTCGCAATTCCCCGTGGATAGTCTGGGACAGGACGCCACTCTACGGAGGGTCAGTGAGAATGTGATCGAAGCAGCTGCTGCGGTAATCGGCCGGAACAATGTCACCATATCGGGCCGGGATGATGGGCCTGTGATGATGTTCGCACACGGTTTTGGCTGCGATCAGGCTATATGGCGGAAGCTGCTGCCCTATTTCGTTGATGATTACCGGCTGGTGCTTTTTGACCACGTTGGTGCAGGACACTCCGACATCAGCGCCTATGACTGGGACAAGTACGGGTCCCTGAATGGGTACGCGTCGGACCTGCTGGAGATTTGCGCCGCCCTTGAACTCGATGACGTCATCCTGGTGGGCCACAGTGTCAGCACGATGATCGCCGTGATCGCCGCAGTGCAGGACCCCAACCCTTTCTCCCACCTGGTCCTGCTTGCTCCTTCACCCCGTCATACGGATGACCCGTACGACGGCTACGTGGGCGGGTTTTCGAGAGAAGACATCGAGGGCCTGCTGGCATCCCTGGACAGCAACTATTTCGCCTGGGCCGCGGCCCTGGCGCCCATGGTTATGGGCAACCCGCAAGAGCCGGAGCTAGCGGAGGATCTGCGTGGCAGCTTCTGCCGGACAAATCCAACCATCGCACGGCACTTCGCCGAGGTAACCTTCTTCTCCGACACCCGCCCTGAACTGAAGAAGGTGCGCACCAGCTGCCTGATTCTGCAGTGCTCCGACGATCGACTTGCCCCGCCGGAAGTGGGCGCCTACCTGCACAAGAATCTGGAACACAGCACCCTGGTGCAGCTCCAGGCCACCGGGCATTGCCCCCATGTCAGCGCCCCGGAGGAAACGGCCCGGGCGATTCTGCACTACCTCGACACCCGCTCCTGACAGGCGCCGCTGGCCCCTCCTCCGCCCGGTTTTGCCTGGTCGAGGCAGGTTCAGTCAATGATTGCCCATTTCAGGCGAGCTGCAGGATCCGGGTTCAGGCGAGTTTGGTTACTTCGTACGTGTGGCCGGCCGCGCGGAGTCGCTGTATGAGCACGTCGCCGAGTGCGGTGGCCGGTGTCAGCGACCCTTTAGCGGTTGGCAGCCGGTCACTGTCGAGGGCAAGAGCGAGTGCAGTCTCCCCTGCCATCACGGCGGTGGCGGCATAGCCGGGATCACCGGGGCCAGCAGCAATCGCCCGGTAACGCTGGCCGTCCTCGGTGCGGGCGGTCACCTGGGAGTGGAACCAGCCCGCGCGCTGCGTGCTGATGCTCGGACCCGCACCCGGTACCGGAAGACAGCGGTCGAGCACCCTCCGGGTCGGCGGAAATGCCATCGCGCCCGTGAATGCCCGAAGCCCGAGTGCCATTGCCCTGGCGAGGACCGCTCCCGCCGGTCCGGGGGCCACCCCCATCACCTCGCCGTACTGAAGGGAGCGTCCGTAGGCCCAGCCCTGCAATGCGTTGCTGCGGCGCACTATCCGGGTGTTGAACGGGGCCATGATGAACGGCGCAGTCCAGGTGCCGTCAGCGGAACGGCGCACAGGCCCGGCATCGGGTGGCTGTGGTGTTGTCGGCTCCCGGGTGCGGTCGGGGCTCAGAGCGAAGGGGTCCGCGGCTAATGACCTCAGGGCGGTGCTCGATCGCATCGCGTCGAGCTGCCCGCGCATCGATTCGAGCGTGCCTCCGCTCAGGCCGCCCTTGGCCTTAGCAACGAGTTGGACCTCGACCAAACCGCCAGCGGCATCGGCTTCTGCCGCCTGATGAAGCAGCAGTACGGCGAGGTCGGACGGCACTGAGTCGTAGCCGCAGGAGTGCACGATCCTGGCTCCGCTCGTCCTGGCCAGAACGTCATAGCGATCGATCGCCTCCCGGATGAAGGACACCTCACCCGCGAGGTCGGCATAGTGGGTACCGGCCCGTGCGCAGGACTCGACGACGGGTAGTCCGTGTCTCGCGTATGGACCGACGGTTGTGAAGAGCACCCGTGTGTTCGCAGCCAGGGCGGCGATTGAGTCCGCATCCTCCGAGTCGGCTTCGATGAGGGCCCATCCGTGCGCCGCGGCCGGCAACTGCGACCGAACCGCCTCGAGTCTGGACTTGGACCGGCCCGCGAGTCCGACTCGGAGACCGGCCGGTGCATGCTCGGCGAGGTAGGCGGCGATCAGTCTGCCAACGAAACCCGTCGCTCCGTAGAGAACGAGGTCATTTTCCCGAGATGAGGTGTCCATGACTGCAGCCTTTCACAGCGGCATTGCGCTCACACCTTGAAGTACTTCGCCTCCGGGTGGTGGAACACAAACGCGTCCGTGGACTGTTCGGGGTGCAGCATCAGCTCGTCGCTGAGCACCACGCCCATCCGTTCGGGCTTCAGGAGCTCCGTCACCTTGCGGCGGTCCTCCATGTCCGGGCACGCGGGGTAGCCGAGCGAGAACCGCGCACCGCGGTACTCGAGCTTGAAATACCCTGCCGTATCCTTCGGCTCCTCGGCGGCGAAACCCAGCTCCTTGCGGATCCGTGCGTGCCAGAACTCGGCCAGCGCCTCGGTGAGCTGCATGACCAGGCCGTTGAGCTCGTAGTAGTCGCGGTACTGGTTGGCGGCGAACATCTTGGAGGTGAACTCCTCGATCTTCGAGCCGGCCGTGACCAGCTGCACCGGCAGCACGTCGATCTGGCCGGATTCGCGGGACTTCACAAAGTCCGCGAGGCACAGGTGCCGGTCGCGGCGCTGGCGCGGGAAGTTGAAGCGCAGACGGTCGCTGCCGATCGGGCCGCCTGAACCACCGTCCGGGGCGAGGAGCCCCGCAGTGCCCAGGACGCCGTCGCGATCCTCGCCGTGGTGCAGCACCACCACCTGCTCCCCCTCGGAAACCACCGGGAAGTAGCCGTAGGCGACGGACGCGTCGAGCATGCCCTCGCCGAGGATGCGGTCCAGCCAGTAGCGCAGGCGCGGCCTGCCCTCGCGTTCCACCAGTTCCTCATAGGAGGCGCCGTCCTCGCCGCGGCCGGGCTTGAGCCCCCACTGCCCCATGAACGTGGCGCGCTCGTCGAGGAACGCCGAGTAGTCGTGGAGCGAGACACCGCGCACAATGCGCGTGCCCCAGAACGGCGGCGCGGGCACGGGGTTATCGGAGGCGACGTCGGACCGGCCGGGCATCGCTTCGGGCTCGGTGACCGTGAACTTCGCGCCGCCCTTGTGGATGCGCTTCTTCAACGGCGGCAGGCCGACGTCGTCCGGCGATTCGCCCCGGGCCACGCGGACCAGCGGCTCCATGAGGGAAAGGCCCTCGAAGGCGTCCTTGGCGTACCGGACCACGCCGTCAAACTGCTCCGCCAGGTCCTGCTCCACGTAGGCGCGGGTCAGGGCTGCACCGCCGAGGATCACGGGCCACTTCTTCGCCAGGCCGCGGGACTGCAGCTCCGCAAGGTTTTCCTTCATCACCACGGTGGACTTCACCAGCAGCCCGGACATGCCGATCACGTCGGCGTTGTGCTGCTCGGCTGCGGCGATGATCTCAGCGATGCCCTGCTTGATGCCGATGTTGACCACTTTGTAGCCGTTGTTGGTGAGGATGATGTCCACCAGGTTCTTGCCGATGTCGTGCACGTCGCCGCGCACGGTGGCGATCACCATGGTGCCCTTGCCGGAGGAATCCGACTTCTCCATGTGCGGCTCGAGCAGGGCCACGGCGTTCTTCATCACCTCGGCGGACTGCAGCACGAACGGCAGCTGCATCTCGCCGGCGCCGAAGCGCTCGCCCACCACCTTCATGCCCTCGAGCAGGTGGTCATTGATGATGCCGAGCGGGGTCATGCCCTCGCTGCGCGCCAGGTCCAGGTCCTCCTCGAGGCCCTTGCCCTCGCCGTCGATGATGCGGCGTTCCAGGCGCGCGCCCGTGGGCAGTGCGGCGAGTTCGGCAGCGCGCTGGTCCTTGAGGGCTGCGGTGTCGACGCCGGCGAACATGTCCAGCATGATGGCCAGGGGGTCGTACGTGGTGTTGCCCTCGGCGTCGTATTCGCGCTTGTCCCAGACGAGGTCCAGGGCCACTTTGCGCTGCTCCTCCGGGAGGGAGGCGAGCGGCACGATCTTGGCGGCGTCGATGATGCCGCTGGTCAGGCCCGCCTGCACGGCCTCGTGCAGGAACACGGAGTTCAGGACGACCCGCGCTGCCGGGTTCAGTCCGAAGGACACGTTGGAGACGCCGAGCGTAGTGTTGATGCCCGGGTACTTGGCGGTGATCTGGCGGATGGCCTCGATGGTTTCGATGCCGTCCCGGCGGGTCTCTTCCTGGCCGGTGGCGACGGGGAAGGTCAGGGCGTCCACGATGATGTCCTCGACGCGCATCCCCCATTCGCCCACCAGGGCGTCGACGAGGCGGGAGGCGATGGCCACCTTGCCTTCGGTGGTGCGGGCCTGGCCCTGTTCGTCGATGGTCAGGGCGATCACGGCGGTGCCGTGTTCCTTCACCAGCGGCATGATGCGCGCGAAGCGGCTGTCCGGGCCGTCCCCGTCCTCGTAGTTGACGGAGTTGACCACCGGGCGGCCGCCGATGTGTTCCAGGCCGGCCTGCAGTACGGCGGGTTCGGTGGAGTCCATGACCAGCGGGAGCGTGGAGGCCGACGCGAAACGCGAGACGATCTCCTTCATGTCGGCCACGCCGTCACGCCCCACGTAGTCGATGCAGACGTCCAGCAGGTGCGCGCCCACGCGGATCTGCTCGCGGGCGATATCGACGCAGTCGTCCCAGCGCTCTTCGAGCATTGCCTGACGGAACGCCTTGGAGCCGTTCGCGTTGGTGCGTTCACCGATGGCGAGGTAGGAGGCGTCCTGGTCGAAGTTCACGTGCTGGTAGAGGGAGGCGACGCCGGCCTCGCGCTCGGTGGGGACGCGGGCTGGGCCGCTGCTCGCTTTCGTCTCGCGGGTGCGGAAGGGCGCAAGACGTTCGACGACGGCGGCCATGTGCTCCGGCGTCGTACCGCAGCAGCCGCCCACCAGGCCCAGTCCGAACTCGCGCACGAACTGCTCGTGGGCGGTGGCGAGTTCGGTGGGGGTGAGCGGGTAGTGCGCGCCGTTGGCGCCGAGGATGGGCAGGCCTGCGTTGGGCATGCAGGCGATGGCCACGGAGGATTGCTTGGAGAGGTGGCGCAGGTGCTCGCTCATCTCGTCCGGGCCGGTGGCGCAGTTCAGGCCGATGGCGTCGACGCCGAGCGGCTCGAGCGCGGTGAGGGCGGCGCCGATTTCGGATCCCATCAGCATGGTTCCGGTGGTTTCGACCGTCACCTCGACGAAGATGGGGAGCCGGATGCCGCGGGTGACGATGGCCTGCTTGCAGCCGTTGACGGCGGCCTTGGTCTGCAGGAGGTCCTGGCTGGTTTCGATGAGGAAGGCGTCCGCTCCCCCGTCGATGAGGCCCTCGGCCTGCAGGGCGAAGGTCTGCTTGAGGTAGTCGTAGCTGGTGTGGCCGAGGCTGGGGAGCTTGGTGCCCGGGCCCATCGAACCCAAGACCCAGCGCATCCGTCCGTCTGTTTTTTCTGCCGCCTCAGCGCGTTCGCGGGCGATCTTCGCGCCCTTCAGGGCGAGCTCTGCGATCCGGTCGTCGATGCCGTAGTCGGAGAGGTTGGACCAGTTCGCACCGAAGGTGTTGGTTTCGACGGCGTCGATGCCGGTGGCGAAATAGGCGTCGTGGATGTCGGCGAGTACGTCCGGGCGGGTGTCATTGAGGATCTCGTTGCAGCCTTCCAGGCCCAGGAAGTCCTTCTCCAGCGAGAGGTCCCGGCCCTGCAGCATGGTGCCCATGGCGCCGTCGGCAATGACCACGGAGTGGTTCACGGCGTCCAGAAGCTCCTGCGAACGGGCAGGGCGGGGCACGGATTCGATGTCGAGCGCAAAACGGGGCATCAAACAAGGTTACGCGGAGGGGCCAATTACATTGCTTAGTGTTTCTGTGTGCTACGGCGGGGGTGCGATGCCGGGCGCCATACCGCGAGCGCCAAGTCAAGTCTCTACATGTGACGGTAAGAGCGACCACATTCAACGACCACCCACTGCACAAAGTTGATAACGGGCTCCGGCTTCCTCAATCCAAAAAACCTCCCTCGCCTAGTTTTGACCAAGGTCGCTCCAGTAGTTTCCGGTGTCGAACTTTGACACGGCGATGCACCAACTAAAGCCGGCTCTTTGTGTCATTTTCCGAAGTCGTCTGCACGGAATTTCCGAAGTCCTCTGCACAAGTCTCGGTGGCGCCGTGCGATACGGGTCCGAGGAGGGTTGGTAGGGAAATCACGCTAAGTGGTCATGTGGCGTCGCCTGCGCGTTTGATGGCACGGTAGACGGTTGAGCGCGCTACCGCGAAGAGTTCGGCAAGTTCCACCGTGGTGTGCGTCCCTGCACGGTGAACGGAGACCAGGTGGGCTTCCTGCTTTTTGGAAAGCTTGGGCTGTTTCCCCCGCAGGCGACCCTTCGCCTTGGCGACCGCCATGCCTTCCCGGGTCCGTGCCCGGATCAAGTCGGCTTCGAATTCGGCGACCATTGCCAGGACGTTGAAGAGAAGCCGGCCCATGGGATCGGTGGGGTCATGGACGGAACCGCCGATGCTCAGCTTGACTTCGCGGCGGGTGAGTTCGTCGACAATGTCCGTCGCGTCGCGCAGCGACCGGGCCAGGCGGTCGAGTTTGGTCACGACCAGGGTGTCTCCGTCGCGGCAGGCGGCCAGCGCTTCCCTGAGTCCCGGCCTCGCCCGGTTGGCGCCGGTCAGGCCTTGGTCTGTGAACGTCTTTTCCGACGATACTCCCAGAGCGGCCAGGGCATTCTTCTGGGCGGTGAGGTCTTGGTCGTTGGTGGATACGCGGGCATATCCGATGAGGAGTCCGGTCATGGTGTTGAATGTACCGTTTAGCCCCCCGTCACCGGGCATATTTGCGGGCGGGTCTTACGGGAATCGGGCGGCTGCGGAAATCCGGCGAATCGTGATCCGAAAATTTTGGGTGGCGCTTGCGCCGGTGGGGGACCGGCTTGCGGGCGGTGTGTTCGGGGGAGTAACTGGCGGCTTGACATCTAAATCTATATAGATAGATTTGGCCTATGGAGAACTTGGGGCGGGTTACGCCAGCCACCGCACTGGTCCTGGAAGCCCTATTGTCGGCCGACAGCGTTTGGGGGCTTCACATCGTGAAGGATGTCGGTAAGAAGCCGGGAACGGTCTACCCCATACTTGACCGCCTCGAGTCGGCGGGTTGGGTTCAGGGGGAATGGGATTCATCGGAGGAGCGCAAGGGCCCTCGCCGTAGGTACTACCGCCTATTGGCTGAGGCGCGTCCTCTGGCGCAGGAGTACGTGGCGGCACAACAAGCGAAGCTTACGCCCTCTCCACTCCCGCCCTCGCCGGCAATTCTTCAGGGCCAGTGGTTCGGCGTATGAAGATGACTGAGGCTGCCCTTGCCCTCTGTGTGGCGCTGACTCCAGACCGCCTTCGGGAGGTTCGTGAGGAGCAATGGAAAGCGGACCTGCGGGACGGCCCCCAAATTGGCATCTCCGTGTCGTCGCTGCTCATCGGAGCGGCCTGTTCATCGGCAACTGCAAGGTTCTATGAGGTGCTTCACCGCGGCAGCCAGGTGCTGTCGCGTTTCAAAAAGGGGGAAAGTATGAAACTAGGACTGGGCGTGGCCGGTGCGGCCGCCATCCTATTAGTCGGCGCTGCTGTCGGCATTCAAGCAAGCGGATCAAATGCGGAAACACCGCCAGTGGCTCGAACGCCTGTGCACGACCGTCCGATCGGCGGCTACGAAGGGTGGTGGAACTCCACGCCGGAGCGCGGAAGCACGGCGAATTTGCCTCAGGAAATCGTGGCAGTGAACACCCGCACTGGTGCAGTCGTAGATGCGTTTAATCGCGCGACTAACAGCACCAGCATCCCGGACGTCAACTACGCGCCAGTTCCTGACCCGTCATGGCCAGCGAACTCCATCATCATTATCGACACCGCCTCGGGCCAGGTCGTCGAGGACTTTCTTGTTGACGAGAGGGGCGTCCCACTCGACGCGAACGGACGGCCCCTCGACGCCATTGCTGGTTAGGGAACTCCGGAGGGTGGCAAAAAGACTTGGACGTTCGCTCGCTCGGAGGGTTATAAAGTCGCGACGCCCGGTAAGGGATCCTCGAACGGAACGTGAAAACCGCCAAAAACCGAACTGTGAAAAAGCCGCCATTCCGAACCAACAGCTACAGCCGCCACACTGTAGCTATGACCTTGACTGCTTCCCGCTCGGTTGATCTCCTCGTTGGTGCGCAGACTCGATGGGGCTCGATTCCCGCGAGCACAGAGCATGAGGTGTACCAGTTCGGGTGGCTGCGCGATGGTTCGTGGTGTGCGTACGCCCTCGACGTCGCCGGGCACCACGAGCAGGCCGGGGCCTGGCATCGGTGGGTGGCGCGCACCCTGCTCGACCATTCCGCTCGGTTCGATCAGGCATGCGAGGCCGTCCATCACGGCGCGGTCACCGGCGCGGTGATGATGCCCGCCCGGTTCACCCTGGACGGCCACGAGGAAGAATCAAGCGCCGGCGACGCGGAAGAGTGGCCCAACTTCCAAACGGACTGCTACGGATTCTGGCTGTGGGCGCTAGCCGATCACGTCAACCGAGGCGGTCTGCTCGACGACACACTCACCGCCGCCGCTGACCTGGTCATCCGCTACTTGCTGGTCGCCGGTCAAACGCCCTGCTTCGACTGCTGGGAGGAACACCCGGGCAACGTGCACACCTCGTCGCTGGCCGCTGTGGCGGCCGGCCTCCGCGATGCCGGCCGGATGCTCGGGCACGACTCCGCGATCGCCGCCGCCGCCCAGATCACGGCCCGTGTCACTGGTCCCGAGCACACCCTGGGCGGAGCCTTCATCCGCTTCCCCGGTGACACGCGGGTCGACGGCTCGCTACTGTGGCTCGCAGTGCCGTTCGGCCTCATCGAGGTGACCGACCCCACCTTCGTCAACACGGTGACCCGGATCCAGCAGGAACTGGTCGTGCCGGGTGGTGGGGTCCGTCGCTATCTCGGTGACACCTTCTACGGCGGTAGTGAATGGATCCTGCTGGCCGCCTCCCTTGGCTGGGTGCAAACCCAACGCGGCGACACCGCCACCGGCGCGGCGATGCTGGACTGGATCGAAGCTGCCGCCACGGTCGACGGGATGCTACCGGAGCAGGTGCAAGATCACGTTCAATCGCCCTACATGCTTCAGTTCTGGCGCACGAAGTGGGGCCAGACCGCCACGCCGCTGCTGTGGTCTCATGCGATGCACGTCGTACTCAACGACGTATGCCGCCGCGGCTCGGCCTGAGCGGCTCGAAACGTCGTCTCACGGCTGCCGCAGCTGACAGAGCAGAGACTGGCGCGTCGATCCCATGCCGAGGTCTTCCTAAAAACGGAGGTACCTATGTGTGTGTCTCCTTGTCCGGAGCAGGATCGGCTTACGGGATCCGCCGCCAAGTGTTTTGTAGGCTTTGCGCGTGAACACACCCGAAACAGGCCGCCTCCGGTTCCGCGAGATGGACGACAGCGACCTCGACAACATCGCTGCCATGCTAGGCGATCCGGAGGTCATGGCGTTTTACCCCTCCCCGAAGACCCGGGCCCAGGCGCAGGACTGGATCGATTGGAACAAAAGGAACTACGTCGAGCACGGCTTCGGCCTCTGGCTCGTGGAAACCACGGACGGGGAATTTGTTGGTGACTGTGGACTCACCTGGCAAGAGGTCAATGGCACCCTGGCTCTTGAGGTCGGCTATCACGTTCGCGTCGACCTCCAAGGCCGGGGCTACGCGAGTGAGGCAGCAGCCGCCTGTCGCGAGTTCGCCCGTGGACTCGGGGCATCCCATCTGGTAGCGATCATTGACCCCGCAAACATCGCCTCCCAACGTGTCGCTGAAAAGATCGGGCTGTCGTTCGAGCTCACGGCAACCGACGGCGGCCGTCATCGCTCAGTCTTCGGAGCCGACCTTTAGACCGCGCGACCGTTTAGGGTTCCCCCTACGGACCGCCTCCCGCGCCCCGGGGCATCATCCCCAGCCGTCGCAGGTTCCACCTTTCTGAAGCCAACTCAACGTGGATGGCTCCGCCCCGGCGCTCAGCCGCAGCTCAGGCGGTGCTATCGAGGATCAGGCGCGCCGCTTCCGTTGGTTGGTCCCAGTGCGGGAAGTGACCGCAGTTTTCGAACCAGTGCAGCGTTGCATCCGGGAACAGCTCCGTGGCCCGCGCCGCCTCACTGGGAACGGTGACCTTGTCCTTCCGCCCCCATCCAATGACCACTTTGCCCTTGAGTGAACCGGCCGGTGCGCCTTCCTGGCGGGGTCCGTGAATCAGCGCGTTGAGGGCCGGGTCCAGACTGGTCGATGTCTTGAACCCGCGAAGCTCATGCAGGACCAGATCCTGCGGCAGCTTCCAGGGGTGGGCGGAGAACTGAGCCAACAGGGCCGTGCGGCCCACGGGGTTGCCCGTGAGGAAGGGGAGCGCCGGTTGGATGCGGCGCACCAGTGCGACGGAGGCCTTGATGCTTGCACCAAAGATCGCTGCCTGGCGGTCATTCCAGAATCCACCAGGGTCCAGTGCGATCGTGGTGCCAGCGTGCCCTCGCCGTGCCATTTCCATCGCCATGCGGGCACCCATGGAGCTGCCCACCAGATCAAGGTCACCCAGTTCACTTTCGCGAATAAAGGCTTCGACGGCATCGGTCAGCGTGGCAATGGTGGTTTCGCCGGTCAGCGGCGCGGATTCGCCGCAACCGGGGAGGTCGACGGCGATGACATCGCGTTCAGCGGCCAGCGCCGGGATTATCGGGTTCCAGTTACCAATACTGGAACCGAGCCCATGGATCAGGAGGAGTGGCTTACCGGAGCCTTGCCGGGTTGAGTGCAGCATGACTTCACTGTAAGGGGCGGTGCAAAATATCTGGCCAGAGGTCATCTGGCGAAAGGCCCGACGGCACAGCGATACGCGGTTAGGCAGCGTATCCAACACGCCTCAGGTCGAACACATCTCAGGCAGGGGCGAAGAGTTCAAGCGCCATGTTGTCGAAGGGCACTGAATTCCAGGATGTAGCCGGCGCCGATGTCCTTGACTTCCCCATGCGCAATGCCGGGCTCATTAGGGTTGACCGATCAGGGATCCCCTGCGGGAGCTTGCTTGCGATGACATCTGGATGTGCCACCAATTTGTAAGGAACGTTTGCAGGGAACACCGTTCCCGTATCTGTTATGAAGTGCTCGCTCTTAGCCTTAGAACGTAGCGGACATAGGGCCGACCAGAATCAAAGACTCCATGATCTGTGGGCTGCCAGCCCGCACTCTCGTATATTTTGCGCGCCGGAAGATTCTCAGCCAGGACTCTGAGGGTGGCTTCTGTGAATTTCTCAAGCGCAAGCGAGTAAGTGAGTTTTGTAAGCAACGACTTTCCCAGGCCTTGGGATTGGTTTCTTGGGTCCACGGCCATCAGCGTGACGTGCGCTGTTCGAGCCCCACCTGGCTGAGTGCTGTCCGTTGCCATAGCAAACCCACGGATCCTCGAAGCGCCTTCTGCGATGGAGAGAACGTTTCCTCCGCCAGCGAGCTTTTCCAACGCTCGGCGCTTCACTTGCGGATCCGGGGATGTTCTGTCACGCACGGCCAAGGCGTGCATCCAAAGTTCTGCGCACGGAGCGAAGTCTGATTCGACTCCCTCGCGGAACGTTATCGACTGCGGCTGAGTGCGCCTATTTGGGCTTTGCATCGAATCATTTGTAGCGCAGGAAAGCGAAACCGACGAATGGCGGCATCTGAGGGGCTACGGGAAGTCGGTGGACGCCACCACAATCTCCACCGTTGAGCCGGTGGACCGTCGGGTGACCAACTGGAGGTGTCCCGGTGAAGGTTCCGCTTACGGACAAGTAGCGGCCGTGCAGAGGACTTTGGACATTTCGTGCAGACGACTTCGGAAAATGACACTTTGTGAGGATTCCGTGCTTGGTCGTCGACACTGGCAAACGATCGTTTTTGACTACCGGGAAATCAGGGCCGAGCAACTGAAGTCCGGCTCCCGCGTCAGTGACTCCCCTAGCGCCCAGTCGCGCGGCTCGGAGACAGTCGATTGAAACCAGTTGGCGACGGCTCCCAGCAAAGTCCAGTCTTCTGCACAGGAGCTGGGTCAAGATAGTCCAATGGACAAGTGGACGAGCAGTGAATGGCTGGCCTTCTGGAGCATCGTGATTGGCGGCGTCATAGCTATTGCTGCGATCTTCTTCAGCATCTGGGCAGCACGGCGTTGGGGAAACCGCAGGGGAAGACTACTGCTGGCTTACAACGTCACAAATCTCATGCCTAATGGAGGGCCACGGGAAGGCCTCGGCTTCACATACAAAGGAATGCCCATGAATGACCCGCAGCTTGTGACCTTGCGGCTAAAGAATGTAGGTCCTCACGACATCACCCGAGATCACTTCGATCAGAATCAGCCGCTCTGGGTTGGACTCGACGCAACATTTATGGGCTTGATCCGCACAACCAGTACAGTCGGCATCTCCCCGGGAATGGCAATGCAGGCCATCGGAACCGAAAAGGCTCAAATTGGATTCAATCCTGGGCACTTGCCTCGAAAAGCTGAATGGATGGCAGAGTTCCTCGTAGAGGGGACTGCTGTACCAAGTTTACGAGGACTTCTCATCAACACTGACATCGACGAAGGCGAGAGCGGCAGTCGTAAGGTCCTTCGCGAGTTAGCACTAATGACTATCCCATGGCCCGGCCGCGTGTTAGCGGAACTGCTGTTCAAATAGGAAGCCAGGCAAGCGCAGTCGTCCGCTAGGAACCGGCACCGTGGCACCGTCGCCAGATACAAGTACATTCAAAATCAGTCGTTCTTGTAGTGCCTTACCGGTTCCTGATGCTCCCCAGCTAGTGGGCGTCTTACCGTCATAGCGTACCGGGGCGCTCACTAGCGGCTGACGGGCTGCCGCAGCAATTAGAGTGATCACAGACCTTTCCACTGCAGGAGACAAGAATGCGCGTGCCCAGAATATTTATTGGATCGTCCTCAGAGGGGAAGGATGTTGCCCAGCGTCTAGCAGTGCACCTGGAGGCTGACGGCTCGGCCGAAACCAATATCTGGACTTACGGCGTGTTTGATCTCGGGGAGCATGTGCTGGACGGCCTTATCCGACAGGCACAGACGTCTGACTTCGCTGTTCTGGTGCTAAGTCCTGATGACACCGTGTCCAGTAGAGATGCCATTGCCCAGGCACCCCGCGACAACGTTATTTTTGAACTCGGCCTTTTTATCGGGGCCCTTGGTAGAGATCGCACCTATATGGTGCAGCCACACGGACTTGATCTAAAACTTCCCTCGGACTTGGCAGGAGTCACCCAGGCTAGGTATCGTCCCCGATTTGATGGCGACGTCACTGCCGCGCTCAACGCGCCTGCATTAACCATCCGTGATCGAGTCAAGAAGTTGGGCCTTCGGTCTACAGCGGATACAGAACCAGCGGTCGTTCGTGATTCACATGAGCCGGCCGGAGCAGTTTCACGAGAACTGGCTAACCAACCACAGTTCGACGTCTCGCTCAATGGTGCAGCACACATTATCCTGCACTCCAAGGATGCCAGAGATCAACTCATCGAAAACGAGATTGAGAGGGCACGACGAGAGGAGGTCGAGGAAGATTCCGCGGAAGCCGGGCCGTTCTCGCTTAACTTGTCCTCAGCCAGGGCGTTGCTAGGAGTTTCACGCCTGACGTCCGACGCATTCGAAACGAAAGCAAAGGCCTGGGAGAAGGAAATCATTGGATCGTGGCCGGATATCTTGAATGAACTGGCCAGCTTCACGCTTGCCGCTCCGGTCATCAAGGTCAGCAATACCAAGCAACAGTTCTTAGAGTCAGTGCGGATTGACATACTTTTTAAAAATGCGACAGGGCTGGACAAGAAGGACCTGGATGACCTTGACCTTAATTCGCTCATTCCGCCGGTCATACCGGCCTCCAACCCACATGGTCACTCATTTATCCACCAATACATTCCCGGCCCCGTGGTTACGGGTTCCTACCCGCTGACTTGGCGCAACGAGCCCGCTGGGGTCCAGGTGGTCGTCGAGTTGGACAACCTTCGACCACAGACACCTTGGGTAAGCGATGGAGATGATTTTGTACTGATTGCCCATGCCTCAGAGGTTTTAGCGGAATGGCGCATCACCGCCCGCGGATATCACCAATCTTTTGAGGGAAGTTTCCCTGTGCCCGTCGCAGGGCAGCACGACTTCCGCTCGCTACTGGCTCTAACGAGCGGCGAGGAAGCGTGACGTCGCCTGAGGATTCACAAGTGAACAACCAAAAACAGGGTCGTCCCTGGTACAAGAAGTCCTGGTTTTACACCGTCATACTGCCGATTTTCATAGGCGTAGGTATAGCGATTTTTGGCGTGTTATTCGAATACGTCGTTGTCAAGCCGGTAGAAAATGAACCGCCTACAGCAATATTCGCGCGTATTGGGAGCCTCCTCTGGCGGGCTGTCCCCTGGATTGCCGGAGCTGTTGTTCTGCTCTTGCTGATCAAGTCCATCGTTCAGAAAAGGGGCAGAGCCCGCTGGGCTGCGCTATGGGACTTTGTTACTGGCCTTCGCTTCCGCGCCCCCGTTACAGTCAGGAAGCACCGCTGGGCGAAGGCTCGACTAGCAGCGGAGCAACAACGGGACGCAAAACGGCTGAAATTCGATGCGGGCTATGCAAAGCGTAGTGCTGAGGTGGCCGCAGAACGCGCCGCCGTGCGGAGGCCGGACTGGGAGATACGACCGCACGAACATCGTGGTCAGGTTAACTACACTCTCTACAACTACGCATACCCCGTGAGTAAGGTGCGATTGACCGCTCCTAGTGAATACTTCGATTTTGGGGGGTATGATCCGCGCTTCCCGGACCCGTTCGAGGGCCGAATCGGCGGCGGATTCTCAGGGAAGTACTTTGAAGGGCAGCCCACAGACAATGGCATGAGCGAGGGCGTCGACTTCACTATTCATTATGTGGATGAGAATGGAGACCCGCAGGAGGACCTCGTAACAGTCAAGCCTGAACTCTTGAAGCGTGCCGCGGCCGACGATGAGAAGGTCGGCTAGGTGGAGTCGGCTGAGGGTGGCAGCACTAGCAGTATCAGAGAGCAGGTTCGCCGGGCTGTTGATCCCACCGGCAAGCAGTCAATGATGTTCGCCGCTATTGATGCAGCGCCGGACCTCTACGGCTGGCTTTCAACGCTGGACCGAGAAGTCGCCGGTCAGTTCGCGTCCATGGCGGCAAGGAAAGACGAGTATGTCGAACTCCTCCGGTCTATGGAAGATGCTTTGGAGGTTCTGGTTCCTCGTGGGTGGGCGCCGTTCAACATGGATTCGGCGGTAGTGGCTTCGGCTGTCGCTCTGGTCCGTTCAGGTCGCCCTGCTGAGGCAGATGCCTTGCTGGCCGGCCAATGGGAGGACGGAAGACTCACGGGCCAGGTGTGTTCCCGTGTCTCCGTTATGGGGGCAGGTGAGGGTGAGCATGCCTACCACGATTTGTTTAGGCAACGGGCTCGCCTCCTCCGCAAGGCCCACGAGCATCACCAGGCCAGCCGCTACGATGCTTCGATTCCGATCATTCATGCCCAAATTGAGGGGCTGGTGATAGATCTGTCGTCGGGAAAGAAGTTCTTTACGAAGGGTCCGCAAAAGGCCAATCTCATCAATCCAACTCAGTTGGTCAGTATCGAGGCTTGCCTCTCAACCCTTCAGGCCATCTTCGGGGAGGGCGCAGGAGAAACCCAAGCGGCGGGAAGCTTGTCCCGCCACGCAATTGCACATGGACGCGAGCTTGCTTATGACACCAAGGAAAACTCTGCCAAGACCTGGTCTGTCATTCACGCCTTAGTCCAATGGGCACAGCCGTTGGCCCAACAGGAAGCACAGCGGCTTCGCCGGGACCGTGAGGCCAAGAACACCGGCATTGATGGTGTAAACGAGAAAGGCCAGCGAATAGACAACCGAGAGTTCCGCGAAACAAGGGCCATGCTGAGAAAGCTACTTACCCCGGCAATGGCACAACTGTCTCAACATGGGGCCGTGCAGCGAGCCATAATTGGGGATCTCTACCGCGCGAAAGACTTCCAGCAGGCAGGATTGCCGGCCGATCCCTGCATCGAAATGAGAAGATCCGCCGATGGAAAAATAATTTGGTTTTGGCGTACGACCGTTTCGGGGTGGGTGCTCGGGGCTGCTGTCGGACTGACTGGGGAAGGGTTTGATGAGTGGCTCTGTTCCGGCCCGACGCCACCTCTGGAGTCACCAACCGAGGCGCCAGCACTTTGGGGAAATGCTTTTGATACCCCAGCCGACTGGAGATCATGACGACGCCAAAAATGAGCGGGCCAGCACGGTATTCGCTGGCCCGCTCCGGTTTTCCTCTGCAAAAGACATCTGTGTTTCAGCGTAGTTGAATTCTTGACGGTGCTGCAACGGGGATGGGGACCGTCGTTGTTCCGGGTCCCGCCGTGGATTGGTTTTGGGCTTGTGTCGCGTTGAGCGGCGGTCCGCCGCTGGTGAGTGAGCGCCGTCTACGGGGATGGCTACCTCGGCCCCCGGATCGCATCCCGCACGTCCGCTGGAGGATATGCATACTCTTCCGACGCTGATGTGTGGAAAGTGTGCGCACGGAATGGTCTTCCTACCAAGAACCGTTGTGTCTTTCGGACACGGCGATTGTGAGCCCAAATATGGGTGAGTGTAAGGACAAGGCCGCTCACCAGCAGGGCGAGTATGGCGACCCCTCGAGGGTCCTGTTTCTGTAATTCGGATATTCCAAATACGCCAAGCGTCGCAAATCCAACTATTTAAAGGAATAATCCATAGACTTCAGCGGCTCTTTTCACTCGATAAGAATGACAGTTCACTCTGGTCGGAGGTGAAAGGACCAATCCGCAATCGCTTTTGCCCCCTAGCTCTAGAGAGATTGTTGCGAACTTGCACCAAGGCTGGAGGTGTCTGCAAGGTTAGCTAGCAGCTGTCATATTCGGGGATGTGTAGCTAGATGCCGTTCAGCCTCTCGCGGCCACCCACGAAGCTGCGCGTCAGTAGTGAGCTCACGCTCACGCGGTGAGCCGACGGATCTCGTCCCGTATTGCACCAGACCACCGCAGGAGTAACAGCGCGGTCCGCTGCAACGGATCGGACATGCCCGCGATTGCACTCGTTAGGGTCCAACTCCTGCCGGGGCAGATATCGGGGAACTGTCTCCTGCCTGCGAGGCGCGTCCCGGGTCGTGAGCAGCGGCCCACTTGGGCAACCATGATGACTAGGATGCCGCGCTGCCATCTTTTGGAGTCCACCCCAAGGCCGGCCCCAGCTTCCCTGCGATGTCCGTCAGGATCTGTACGTAGTCCTCATGGTAGAAGCTGAAGGGCAGTGCGAACGCCACCTCGTCCACCTTCTGGAACCCGGCGTGCGCGTAGAGCTGCTCGGCGATCTCCTCGCTCGTTCCGATCAGGTCCCGGGCGAACATCATGCCCCGCGGCCCCTGCGGCGCGGAGGTGCGGGGCGTGCGTTCGTCCACATGCCGCTGGTATTTCTCCCGCTGGGCCGCCGACGCAGAATCTGCTGGAATCACCACCAGCCCCTGCGACACCCGCGCCGAACCACGCCCGGACGCTGCAGCGATTTCCCGGAACGCTCGGATCTGCGACTGCTGGACGAGGGCGAAATCCGGCTCCTGCCCTTCGTCCGGGGAAGATCACACTGCTGGAAAGCAGGTTGAAGCCGTTCGCGCGGGCCCACACCGCCGACGTCGTCGATGATAGGTGTCAAGCTACTGACCCTCGAGGACCTCGGCTTGACCGCACTGGGCGAGCCCGGCGGGCCGCCGTCGGACGCCAGGATGGCGCCGCTGGCGTTGATGCCGTCGTCGCAGGAAAGTGATGGACGCGGCGAGCTGAGATCCCTAGGTGGCCACCGGGAGCCGGACGCCGCGGGTGATGATGGCCTGTTTGCAGCCGTTGACCGCGGCTTTGGTCTGCAGGAGGTCCTGGCTGGTTTCGATGAGGAAGGCGTCCGCTCCCCCGTCGATGAGGCCCTCGGCCTGCAGGGCGAAGGTCTGCTTGAGGTAGTCGTAGCTGGTGTGGCCGAGGCTGGGGAGTTTGGTGCCCGGGCCCATCGAGTACAGGACCCAGCACATCCGGCCGTCTTTTTTTCTGCCGCTTCCGCGCGGTCGCGGGCGATCTCCGCGCCTTTGCGGGCGAGCTCTTCGATGCGGTCATCGATGCCGTAGTCGGAGAGGTTGAACCAGTTGGCGCCGAAGGTGTTGGTTTCGACACCGATCAATCCGAACTCTATTCTTTGATCGACAGTCTCACCCGAGGGCTAAATCCGACCCTGCGAATAGAACTTGAGACCGCGATTGTCCCCGCCGCCGATGAAGACGGCATCAGTCGTCTAACTGACATTGAGGACCAAATTGCGTTTTTCAACAAGCTAATTGAGATGATTCCCGATCACCGAACGCCTCGACGGCGCCTCGTTCGGCTATTTCTTAAGAATGACAAGTTAGCTGATGCGGAGCATGAACTTACTACGGCCGAACGAGCGCTGGGTGGGGGCCAAGTTCTCGCTAGATACAACGCACTGCTCCATCTTCGTAGGACCGGCTCTTTGCCGAACCTAGAGATGAGTGATAGGAAAGCAATACTGCAGGATGCCGAGGGCATAGTACGTCGCAGCATAAGCAACCATGGTCCAGATATCGACACCTACAGGGCACTCGGTGATGTGGGACTTGCCCTGGCTGGTCGATTTAGCGAATTTGCCGCAATTGATGATGCCATCACTCTGTTGCAGGAGTTCGAAGAGCGAAATACTGACCCTGAAATACAAAAAGTGAGACGGTCACTACAGTCGCAGTTACGCTCGATAGAAAACGGAATCCCTCAAAATGACTTTGAGGTAGGAGATGATGCGGCGCTGATCGACCTCTAGTTCGTGGCCGTAATTGCACAGGAAGCGAAACTGTTCGATACTTCCTGACGCCCTGCAGGAGTTAAAATGAATGACCGACCCTGCCACGGCCGCGCCATAAGTTGGACTGACCTGCCTCCACCCGGGTTGAGGTGATGCACTCACTTAACGAATGGTTTGACGACCCGATTTCCTCAGCTGGAAATGCACAACTCGTTTTAGCGTAATATGGGTACTTGGCTCTACTTTCTGAAGCCCGACTTTGGGGCACTGCAAGAAATCAGGAGTCCTGGTCGCATGTCAACAATGGGGGAACTTTGACCAATCAACCTACCGTAGCGCTTTCCGTCGAGAACAGGCTTCTTGCTCTAGAAGCGAAGACCGTGCTGCCAGGTCCTCCTGTGTCTCAAACCACGGCAAAGGATGCTTGGACGATAGCGCTGTCTGGGGCTGCAATTTTGATTTCACTCCTCGCACTAGCCGTCCCCTTTTGGATTCAGAGTTTGGATGTGAAAAAGGAATTGAACGCTGAGCAGCGAGCAGCTATTGGACCGGTCTTGGGCGACGTTTCGGTTGCAGAAAATAAACTCTGGGATGCCAAAATAGAGTTGAGTGCCAATCAGAACGTAGCTAATGAGGCTCTGAAGGCTGAAGTTGAGGAGCTGCATGACGCGTACTTGGAGGCTACATATCAAGTGCTACCCCATGGGGGTCTAGCGGAACTTAGCGCAATGAACCGTCTCACTCAGGTTGTGTTGGGAAGTGGCTACAGTCCCGAAGAGGGACAATCGGAGGTCAAGATTAGCCAGTCAGAGATAGAAGCACACGAAGGTGCCGTAAGTGATTTCCACCGAACCTTCAGGTGTGCGGTTAATGTGCAAGACCGACGCCAGTGCGACGGATAGTATCTCACCGACCAAACGCTGGTGATTACAACTGCATCCGCACTTGCCTCAGGCTCAACCCCATCCAAACAGCTTCAGAGTTCGATTCAGATATTGTCGGCACGCTCAGTTGCTCAAACCTCCGCCACCGGAGCCGCGAACTGGGCCTCGTACAGCCGCGCGTAAGCCCCGCCCGCAGCCAACAATGAAGCGTGCGTGCCCTGCTCCACGATCTGCCCGGCCTCCATCACCAGGATGAGGTCGGCGTCGCGGATCGTGGACAAGCGGTGCGCAATGACAAAGGAAGTCCGGTCGGAACGCAAAGCACTCATCGCCTTCTGCACCAGCAGCTCGGTCCGGGTGTCCACGGACGACGTCGCCTCGTCCAGGATCAGCACCGACGGCCGCGCCAGGAACGCCCGGGCAATCGTCAGCAACTGCTTCTCCCCCGCGGACACGTTGGACCCCTCGTCGTCCAGGACCGTGTCGTACCCGTCCGGCAGCGACCGCACGAACCGGTCCACATACGTCGCCCGCGCCGCCTCCAAAATTTCAGATTCAGTGGCCGAAGGCCGCCCATACGCGATGTTGTCCCGGATGGTCCCGCCGAACAGCCACGTATCCTGCAGCACCATCCCCAGCCGCGAGCGCAGCTCGCGCCGCGGCACCGAGGTGACGTCCACGCCGTCGAGCGTTATCCGCCCGCCATCCAGCTCGTAGAACCGCATCATCAGGTTCACCAGCGTGGTCTTGCCCGCCCCGGTGGGCCCCAAAATCGCCACCGTCTGCCCCGGCTCCGCCACCAACGAAAGCCCGGAAATCAGCGGCTTGTCCGGCGAGTACGAGAACGACACATCCTCGAACACCAGCCGCCCCCGCCCGAACACCGGCCCGGCAGAAGGCTCCGGCTCCACAGACTCCTCGTCCTCATCCAGCAGCTCGAACACCCGCTCCGCCGACGCCACCCCGGACTGCAGCACGTTGGCCATGGACCCCAGCTGCGCCAGCGGCATGGTGAACTGCCGCGAGTACTGGATGAACGCCTGCACATCGCCCAGCTGCATCGCCCCGGACGCCACCTGCAGCCCGCCCACCACCGCGATCCCCACGTACACCAGGTTCCCGATGAACGTCATGGCCGGCATGATCAGCCCGGAAATGAACTGCGCCCCGAAACTCGCTACTGCCCCAGGAGGGGCAATGACTCGTTCATCTCGCAGCCCACAGTTCAGTCTGATGCCGCAGGTCAGGACGGCATCAAAGGCCTAAACGGGAGGCTTGCCGGTAACCGGTCAGAAACCGTCGTTTTGTTTCCCGATCCCTCATTCGATCTGAAGGCCTACTCTTGAAAAGCGTCGCTGCCCGCATGAGGCGGGGCGGCGACGTCGTGGGTGGCTGCGCTCTGAACTACGCCTGCGCGGCCATAGTCGCCGAGCTTCTCGACCGCATAGTCGAGCAGGGCCGAGGCTCGTCGCGTGAGGGTCATGTCCTCGGGCCAGATCCCCACGACGTTGGAGAGGGTTACGGGCGGGTCGAATGGGCGGATGGCGACCGGCCGCCCCTCGACGCTCATGGGGAGCGCGTTGGGCCGGGACATGAGCAGGCCATACCCCATGCCGCGGCCCACGAGCGCCTCGACGAGGATGATCTGGGTGACCCGGGCCGCGATCCTGGGCTCGAGCCCGCGCGCGGCGAACGCCTCGACTATATTGATGGTGCTCGGGCTCACGTCGTAGAGGATGAGCGGCTCGCCGGCGAGATCGGCGAGATCGACGGTGCTGCCCGCCGCGAGCGGGTGGTCCGGATGCAGGTGGGCCTCGAGCTCGGTCGCGTAGACCTTGCGGTGACGGTAGCCGGCAGGCAGGAACCTTTCGTATGTGATGGCCACGTCGAGGCGTCCCGACTGCAGGGCGGGGAACAGGTCCTCGTTGGTGCCCACCGTGGTCTCGAGGTCCACCCCGGGATGCCTCCGCGGGAAGCCTTCGAGGAGCTCCGGCACCACGCTCGCAGCGAAGCTCGCGTAGCAGCCAAACTTGACACTGCCCCGCAGCTCTTCTCCCAGTCGGTCGCCCTGGACGAGCTCCCGCGTGTCCGCCAGGATCCGGCGCGCCTGCATTGCGAAGTGCTGGCCCGCGGGAGTCAGCGCGAGGCCCCGCGCCTTGCGGCGCACGCATAGCTGCTCCCCCACAGTCCTCTCGAGCCCCGTGATGGCCTGGGACAGCGCCGACTCTGAGATGTGAAGATGGGCTGCCGCCGCACTGGATGTGGTGAAGTCCGGCAGGGCAGCGAACAGCTCGAGTTGCCTCAGGCTCACATCGGCCATGGCCACCTCATCGTAGATCGGGCTTCTTAAGTACAACAGAACTTTATCTGCAAATCTCTGTGATTTACATGCAGATGTGAGTTCGCTCACCATAGAGGAACAGCATCGTCCGCACACTTCACAAGGACAGCAATGACCTCTTCCAATTCCGTTAGCAATCCCGCCACGCAACGTCGCGTCGCGTTCGCGACGATCATCGGCACCACGATCGAGTGGTACGACTTCTTCATCTACGCGCTGGGCGCTGGGCTCGTGTTCAGCCAGCTCTTCTTCAAGCCTGCCGGGGAGGAAATCGGGCTCTTGCTCTCCTTCGCTACCGTCGGCATCTCCTTCCTCTTCCGCCCGCTCGGTGCGTTCCTCGCGGGGCACTACGGCGATAGAATCGGCCGCCGTGCCATGCTTGTCATCACGCTCATCCTCATGGGTGTAGCAACGACACTCATCGGCGTCCTGCCCACCTTCGCCCAGATCGGCATCGCGGCGCCGATCCTCCTGCTCCTCCTCCGCATTCTCCAAGGCGTCTCCGCCGGCGGCGAGTGGGGCGGCGCAGTCCTCATGGTCGTCGAGCACGCTCCTGCCGACCGCCGCGGTCGCGCTGGCGCCTTGCCGCAGGTCGGCGTCCCGCTGGGCTTTCTTCTCGCTTCGGGCTTGATGGCCCTCATGACCGGTGTCGTCTCCCCCGGCCAGGCCTTCCTCGAGTGGGGCTGGCGCGTGCCGTTCCTGCTGAGCATCGTGCTCATCGTCGTCGGCTACTTTGTCCGCCGCTCCGTTGAGGAGAGCCCCGTGTTCACCGAGATCGCCGAGCGCGGCCAGCAGACCAAGGCCCCGGTTGTGGTCCTTTTCAAACGTCACTGGCACCTTGTGATCCTTGCCGCGCTTGTGTTCGTGGGCAATAACGCCGTGGGCTACATGACCACCGGCGGCTTCCTCCAGAGCTACGCCACCGGCAAGCTTAAGATAGACACTACGGCGATGCTCATCGCGTCCACGGTCGCCTCGGCGGTGTGGTTCTTCGCGACGCTCATTGCAGGGCGCCTCGCCGATTCGATCGGCCGGCGAAACACCCACCTCATCGGCTTCGCCGTACAGGCACTGATGGCCTTCCCGCTATTCTGGCTCGTCAACACCGCGACGCTACCCGGCCTCTACGCCGGCCTGGTCCTGCTCTCGATCGGCCTCGGCCTCACATACGGGCCTCTGGCAGCCTGGTACGCCGAGATCTTCCCGGCATCCGTTCGTTTCTCTGGAGTGGCCATCCCCTACGCCATTGGGTCAATCCTCGGCGGGGCGTTCGCTCCCACCATCGCCCAAGCACTGCTGCAGGCCACCGGCACCACGACTGCGGTCTCCTGGTATATCCTCGTGGCCACCCTCGTCGGGGCCGCGGCGACGCTGTGCCTGCGCGACCGGCGCGGTATCCCGCTCGGCCCGGACCACGAAGCCGAGCAGGCCAGCGGCGCAACGATGTTCGCCCCCAACGTGGCCCACAGGGAGCTTGCGGCGAAGCCGTAGCGACCCCGTTCCCCTTCCACCGTGGCGTCCACGGAACTATTCACCATGCCGTCGTGGCCCCTTATGGTCGGCAAATTCAAGGATTACGTAATGCAGTCGAGGAGAACCGATGGTAAATCACACCACCAGAGTCGCGGTTATTGGAGGGGGGCTGGGCGGGCTTACCGCTGCGATTGCCCTCACGCGGATCGCCGGTGCCCACGTCACGGTGTTCGAGCAGGCAAGAGGGCTGGGCGACGTGGGCGCAGGCGTCACTGTCGCTCCGAATGGCCAGCGCGTTCTCGACAAACTCGGTGTGCTTGAACAGGTCAAGCGCGCAGGCGCCACTCCGGATGGCCACGGCGTCTACCAGGACGCCATGGGCAACGTTGTAGCCGAAGCAGCTTGGGAAGATTCAGCAAAGCGGTATCAAAATGTCGGCATGTACAGGCCAGACCTGGTAGACGTTTTGTCTCAAGAGGTCGCGCCCGACACGATCCGTCTCGGCCATCGTCTGACGTCGATTCAGACGCTAGACACAGGCGTCCGCCTCGAATTCGAGAACGGCGTACACGATGAGTTTGATGCAGTGGTGGGCGCGGACGGCATCCACTCGGTGGTGCGGGATTCTCTGATGCAAACCCCCGACCCCGTCTACTCCGGATTCATAGCGTTTCGCGGAGTACTTGACGCGGCCCTCCTTCCCGATGACTGGCCCATGATCAGCCAGGTATGGATGGGTGAGGGAAAGCACTTCATGTGCTACCCGCTGCAGCAGCGCAAGTTGTTCAACTATGTCGGGTTCGTACCCAGTGACAGGCCGCTCAAGGAAACCTGGTCGGCCCCGGGGGACGTGAGCGAACTCGCCGCCGAGTTTGCGGGTGAGAAATGGGACCCGAAGCTTCGCCACTTCATCCAGCTCATCGACCAGACCTTCTGGTGGGGCCTCTACGACCACGAGCCACTCACTAATTGGTCGCGAGGGCGCGTCACGTTGCTTGGGGACGCAGCACACACCATGCTGCCGCACGCGGGCCAGGGAGTGAACCAGGCAATCGAGGACAGCATTACTCTTGCCTTCTTCCTCAGGGAGGCCGAAGACGCCGATGAGATTGCCGAAGCCTTCAAGCGCTACACCGCCGTTCGAATGCAACGCACGGCGATCCTGCAGAACAGCTCTCGCAGAAGCGGCTCACAATTCGACGCGCAGAATGAATTTGAGGACATCAAGAAGCGTGACGCTGATTTGCGCGCAGGACGCGATTTTCGCCGAAGTGTGCTCTTCGACTTCGACGCGGTGGCAGCCGCCGAAAAAGCACTCAAACGATTCAGGAGGATCTAGTTCGCATGACATCGATCAGCATCATTGGCACTGGCAAGATGGGCTCAGCAATTGCCGAAGTATCAGCGCGAGCCGGAGCGAGTATCCAAATCATCCGGCGCAGGGCGGGGGCTGGCTCGTCCGCCGAGCGTCCGGATGCGGATTATGGGCTTGTCGGCGATGAACTCACAGGTGACCTCGTCGTCCTCGCAGTTCCGTATGAAGCGTACCCGAACATACTTGAGCACTATCGGGATCGACTCAGCGGCAAGGTGGTCATCGACATCAGCAACCCCATTGATTTCACCACGTACGATGAGTTGCTGGTCCCATCAGACTCCTCGACTGCGGTTGAACTTTCCAAGGCCCTCCCGGTGGGCGTTACAGTCGTGAAAGCGTTCAACGTCAATCTCGGCGACACGCTCAGCACCGGCACCAATGGCACAACGCGCACGACTGTCCTGTTCGCCGGAGACGATGCAGAGGCGAAAATAGCAGTCGCGGCCCTCCTCGAAGCGGCAGGACTCCGGGCGGTCGACGCTGGTCCTCTTTCGCGTGCGAGGGAACTTGAGGCAATGGGCTTTCTCCAGATCGTATTGGCAGCTATCGGGAAAACACGCTACGAGTCCGGATTCGCACTGCTGCAGTGAGGATTCCCGAGCGGCAGGCCACTCAAACCTCCGCCGCAGGAGCCGCGAACTGGGCCTCGTACAGCCGCGCGTAAGCCCCGCCGGCAGCCAGCAGTGAAGCGTGTGTCCCCTGCTCCACGATCTGGCCGGCCTCCATTACCAGGATGAGGTCGGCGTCGCGGATCGTGGACAGGCGGTGCGCGATGACAAAGGAGGTCCGGTCGGACCGCAGTGCACTCATCGCCTTCTGCACCAGCACCTCGGTCCGGGTGTCCACCGAAGACGTCGCCTCATCCAGGATCAGCACAGAGGGCCGCGCCAGGAACGCCCGCGCAATCGTCAGCAGCTGCTTCTCCCCCGCGGACACGTTGGCGCCCTCGTCGTCCAGCACCGTGTCGTACCCGTCAGGCAGTGACCGCACGAACCGGTCCACGTACGTCGCCCGCGCCGCCTCCAAAATTTCAGATTCAGTGGCCGAAGGCCGCCCATACGCGATGTTGTCCCGGATGGTCCCGCCGAACAGCCACGTATCCTGCAGCACCATCCCCAGCCGCGAGCGCAGCTCGCGCCGGGGCACCGAGGTGACGTCCACGCCGTCGAGCGTTATCCGCCCGGCATCCAGCTCGTAGAACCGCATCATCAGGTTCACCAGCGTGGTCTTGCCCGCCCCGGTGGGCCCCACAATCGCCACCGTCTGCCCCGGCTCCGCCACCAAAGACAACGAAGAAATCAGCGGCTTGTCCGGCGAATACGAGAACGACACATCCTCGAACACCAGCCGCCCCCGACCAAACACCGGCCCGGCAGAAGGCGCAGGCTCCACAGACTCCTCAGATTCATCCAGCAGCTCGAACACCCGCTCCGCCGAGGCAACCCCCGACTGCAGCACGTTCGCCATGGACCCCAGCTGCGCCAGCGGCATGGTGAACTGCCGCGAGTACTGGATGAACGCCTGCACATCACCAAGCTGCATCGCCCCGGACGCCACCTGCAGCCCGCCCACCACCGCGATCCCCACGTACACCAGGTTCCCGATGAACGTCATGGCCGGCATGATCAGCCCGGAAATGAACTGCGCCCCGAAGCTCGCCTCATACAGCTCCGCGTTCTTCTGCCGGAACCGCTCCTCCACCTCGCGCTGCCGGCCGAACACCTTCACCAGCGCATGCCCGGTGTACGTCTCCTCGATCTGCCCATTTAACTCACCTGTGTTCTTCCACTGCGCCACGAACAGCTTCTGCGAGCGCTTGGCAATCAGCGCCGTGATGCCCAGCGTCAGCGGGATGGTCACCAGCGCGATCAGCGCCAGCGTGGGCGAGAGGATCACCATCATCACCAGCACACCCAGCACCGTCAACACGGACGTGACCGCCTGGCTGATGGTCTGCTGCAGGCTCTGGGAAATGTTGTCCACGTCGTTCGTCACCCGGCTGAGCAGCTCACCGCGCTGGATCGAGTCGAAATACCGCAGCGGCAGCCGATGGATCTTCGCCTCGATCTCCCCGCGCAGCCCGAACACCGTCCGCTGCACCACCCCGTTCAGCACATACGCCTGCACCCACATAAACGCCGACGACAGCACATACAGCACCAGCGCCCACGTCAGCACGTTCCCCAGCGCGACGAAGTCGATCCCCTGCCCCGGCACCAGGTCCATGGCACTGAGCATGTCCGCGCGCTGCCCCTCCCCGGACGCCCGCAGCTGCGCGATCAGCTGCTCCTTGCTCACCCCGGCCGGCAGCTCCCGGGACACCACCCCGGCGAAGATCAGGTTGGTGCCCTCCCCCAGCAGCCGCGGCCCGGTCACCGAGAGCGCCACCCCGGCCACCGCCGTCACGAACACCAGCAGCAGCCACGCCCGCTCCGGCCGCAGCTTCCCCAGCAGCCGTTTGGCCGACGGCCAGAAGTTCATCGCCTTCTCCGCCGGGACGTTCATCCCGGCGAACGGCCCGCCGCGTCCCGGCCCGCCCATGGGACGGGGAATGCGTACGACGGCGGCGCCGCCGGGTGCGGAGGCGGGTGCGGCTTTGGTGCCGGCTGCGGGAGAGGGCTGGCGGCTCATACCGTCTCCTCCGCCGCGAGCTGGGAGGAGACGATCTCGTGATACGTCTCCGACGTCTCCAGCAGCTCACTGTGCGTTCCGCGCCCCACGATCCTGCCGCCGTCGAGCACTAGGATCTGGTCCGCGTCCACGATGCTGGAGACGCGCTGGGCGATGATCACCAGCGTGGCGCCGGCGGTGCTGCGCTTGAGGGCCTGGCGGAGGCGGGCGTCGGTGCCGGTGTCCAGCGAGGAGAACGAATCGTCGAAGATGTAGAGCTCGGGCCGCTTCACCAGGGCCCGGGCGATGGCCAGCCGCTGCCGCTGCCCGCCGGAGACGTTGGTGCCGCCCTGGCTGATGGGCGCATCCAGGCCGCCCTCCATCCGCTCCACGAAGTCCCGGGCCTGGGCGATTTCCAGCGCGGTCCAGAGCTCGTCCTCGGTGGCGTCCGGCTTGCCGTAGAGCAGGTTGCTGCGCACGGTGCCGCTGAACAGGTAGGGCCGCTGCGGGACCAGGCCGATGTGCCCCCAGAGCAGGTCCGGGTGCAGCTCCCGCACGTCCACGCCGTCCATCCGGACCGAGCCGCTGGTGGCGTCGAACAGCCGGGGCATGAGGTTCACCAGGGTGGTCTTGCCGGACCCGGTGCTGCCGATGATCGCCGTCGTCTGCCCCGCCCGGGCGGTGAAGCTGATGCCAGAGAGGACGGGCTGGTCGGCACCCGGGTAGGCGAATCCGACGTCGCGCATTTCCAGCTCGCCGCGGCGGACCTCGCTGCTCAGGGGGTTCCGTGGCGGACGGACGCTGGACTCGGTGCGCAGCACCTCGCCGATCCGGTCCGCGGAGACGGCGGCGCGCGGGATCATCACGGCCATGAACGTGGCCATCATGACCGACATCAGGATCTGGATCAGGTAACTCAGGAACGCGATGAGCGTGCCCACCTGCATGGAGCCGTCCTGGATGCGGAACGAGCCGAACCAGATCACGGCCACGCTGGAGACGTTCAGCACCAGCATCACCACCGGAAACGCGAGGGCCATCAGCCGGCCGGCACGGAGGGCGGTGTCCGTGACGTCCTCGTTGGCCTGGGCGAAGCGGCCGGTCTCGATGTCCTCGCGGACGAACGCGCGGACCACGCGGATGCCGGTGAGCTGCTCGCGGAGGACGCGGTTCACGGTGTCGATCCGCTTCTGCATCTTGCGGAACAGCGGCACCATCCGGGCGGTGAGCAGGCCGACGGCGACCAGCAGCACCGGGACGGCGACGGCGATCAGCCAGGACAGCTGCACGTCCTGCCGCACGGCCATGATCACGCCGCCGACGCTGAGCATGGGGGCGGTGACCAGCATGGTGGCGGACATCAGGACCAACTGCTGGACCTGCTGGACGTCGTTCGTGGACCGTGTGATGAGGCTGGGCGCGCCGAACTTGGTGACTTCCTGCTCGGAGAACTCCCCCACCCGTTTGAAGATCGCGCCCCGAAGGTCCCGGCCCACGCCCATGGCCGCCTTCGCCGCGAAGTACACCGCGATCACCGCGCACACGATCTGCAGCAGGGTGATCGCCAGCATCACGCCGCCCAGGCTGAGAATGTAGCCGATGTTCGCTTTGGCCACGCCCTCGTCGATGATGTCCGCGTTCAGCGTGGGCAGGTACAGGGACGCAATGGACTGCGCCAGCTGGAAAACCACGACGACGGCGAGCAGCGGCCGGTGCGGCCGCAGGTATTCAACAAGCAGCTTCCAGAGCATGGGCGGCTCCTGACACAGTGTCCACAAGAGGTGGTGCGAAGGTCAGTTTACGTCCGGAGGCTGGGAACAGGCCGTGCCGATGCAGGAGAATCCGGGCTGGTTCTCGGAGGGCGTATTTTGCTGATCCTGCAGGGAACATCAGGGCTTGCGTCTTGCCTCCCAGAATGCGCGTATTGCAAACCATCGTTATACGTTCTGTACATGACTGACCTCACTGATCTTGATCGCAGGCTGCTGTCTGCCCTCCGCGAGGACGGCCGGGAGTCTGTGGCCAGCCTGTCGCGCAGGCTTGGAGTGGCGAGGGCTACCGTGAATAGCCGCCTTGAACGCCTGCTCGCCTCTGGAACCATCGTGGGCTTTACGGCACGGGTCCGTGACGAAGTAGATCCACTGACAATTCGCGCCATCACGCTCATCGCGGTCGAGGGCAGGTCTGCCAACAACGTCATACGGGAGTTACGCGGTTTTCCGGAAATCCGCGCCTTGCACACCACCAACGGCGGCTGGGACCTCGTAGCGGAACTGGCCACCGAAAACCTCAGCGGCTTCGACGATGTCCTTGGCAGGATCCGTGCGGTCAATGGCGTGCTCAACAGTGAAACAAGCCTGCTGCTCAGTTCGGTGCTCAGGTAGGGGCCCCGAGCGGAGCGTTGAGTGCATGATCTTGCACAATGCCAGAAATGACCTGGCAAAATGCATAAGCATCTGACGAAAGGTACGCGCTTTGCTCATTGTGGGCGCTTATCGGCGCCGAATACCGTGAGGACACTAATGGTTCACACGGAAGAAGGAGCGCAATGACGCGTTTTGTGGATGTTCACAACATGGTTCGCTGGGTGGCCCGCACGGGAACGCAAACCATCATCTCGGAAATGATGGACTACCTTGAGGACGACTTCCGCCGCTGGGAATCCTTCGATAAGACTCCCCGGGTGGCCAGCCACACCCCGTTTGGCGTCATTGAACTCATGCCTACGAGCGACCACGAGACCTACGGTTTCAAATACGTCAATGGTCACCCCTCGAACCCCGCCCGAGGCTTCCAGACAGTAACCGCATTCGGAGTGCTGGCAGACGTCCACAACGGATACCCCACGTTCCTGACGGAGATGACGCTGCTGACAGCCCTGCGGACTGCAGCCACTTCCGGCATGGTTGGCAGAAGGCTTGCCCGCCCCGGCTCCTCCGTGATGGCCATGATCGGCACGGGAAGCCAGTCGGAGTTCCAGGCTTTGGCGTTCAAGGCCGCCCTGGGGATAACCACCCTCCGGGTCTGGGATACTGACCAGGCCGCCATGGAGAAGCTGCTGCGCAATGCGGCACCGCTGGGTTTCGATGTCCACATTGCGTCCTCTGCGGCCGACGCCGTCCAGGGTGCGGACGTCATCACCACGTGTACCGCGGACAAGGCCAACGCCACTGTCCTCAGCGCAGACATGATCTGCCCCGGCGTCCACATCAACGCCATCGGCGGGGACTGCCCGGGAAAGACCGAACTTGACGCCGCCATCCTGGAACTCGGCGAGGTGTTCGTGGAGTACACGCCGCAGACCCGAATCGAAGGCGAGATCCAGCAGATGCCGGCGGACTTTGCCGTGACCGAGTTCTGGCAGGTCCTGGCCGGAGGGGCTGCCGGGCGGTCAACGCCTGAGCAGGTCACCATCTTCGACTCTGTCGGCTTCGCCATCGAGGACTTCTCCGCCCTCCGCTATGTGCGGGATGCGGTCCAGGGATCCGACTTCTTCGAAGAGATCGACCTGGTCGCAAACCCGGAGGATCCCAAAGACCTCTTCGGCCTGGTGGGCGCGCTCTCCCCGGTCGGCTAGCCCGGCTAGTTCAGCTCGAGCACGTGCAAGCTTAGCCACAGCACCAGCGTGTCCTCAGGCTGGTCCAAATCCACCCCGAAGAGGTCCCGCAGGCGCTTGAGGCGGTACCGGAGAGTGTTCTGGTGCAGGGACAAGGCTGCCGCTGTCCTTGCGGAATCGCGGGAGCAGTCAAGGTAGGTTCTCAGCGTCAGGGCATATCCGGTGCCAAAATCGGCGTCGTACTCGTGGATTCTCCGGGCGGCAGCGGACAGAAGGTGCGGTGCCGCCCGGAACGTCGCGGCCAACTCCAGGAGCGTGAGGCGGCTGCGGACCTCCCCTGCGCTGGCGTACGTGCCCGGGAAACCGTCCGAGGCGAGCATCAGCAGGACAAGATCGGCGTCATGCCGTGAACGGCTGATGTCCGAGACGGCGTCGACGGCGGGACCCGCCGCCGCCCGCAGCTCAACTCCCAGCGATGCCCGGGAACGCTCGTTGAGCCTTCGGGCAAGGGCTTCGATTGACCCCAGGGACGACGCAGCCGCCGCCGGGAATATTGCATAAATGGTAGAGCCCGCCTGCACGCATTGAGCGCCTTGGCCGTGGGCCTCGCACTGCGTGGTCACCAGGTCCGCAATCCTCACCAGCGTAGTCTCGGCTGCCTGCCCGGGTTCCGCCTGAAAAGCGACGACCGCAAAGGGACCCGAATTCCGCAGCCCCAGCTGTTCGGCAACCAGGATGGCGTCGTCGCCTCCTTCGAGGAGCCGGCGCAGCAGCTCCGCGCGTTGCTGGCGTGCGAGATCATGGCTGCTGCGGGCGCGGAGCATGTGGAGCGCAGCAATGTCCGCGGCGCGTTCCAGGGCCTGTTCGGCTTCGCCATCCAGATCGCCATGGACATCAACAACCCAGATCGATCCCAGGGGCTCCTTGCCCGCCCGGACTGCTATCGCCATCCTGTCCATGGCGGGCCGGACGCCCTCGATCCGGACTGCCCCGGAGGACCGGAACACCGCCGCGTACTGGCCCGCGTTCTCGGGCAGGTACGGCACCTGCCGGCCAAGGATTCCCCTCCGCCGGTCCTCATCGATCGGCTGGTGCTCAAGCGTGGAGTACGCCAACACCTGTTCCTGCAGGTTCTCGATGGTGGTAGCCCCTCCGACCATCGCCGCAATGGCGTTTGCCAGCGCGAAAAGGTCCCCCACCCCCAGCGGTGAGAGGGTGCTACCGGCATCTGCCGAGGCGTTGAGGGCAGAGTCCAGGAGTGCATTGAGATGCCGCCACCTCACGTCGTCGTCCACCACCAGGAGGGCGATGCCGGCTTCGTCCGCCACCGCTGCGAGGTGTCCGATGTCCTGGTGGAGCTTCTTGACCACCACTGCGGCAAAGCCGGCTTCCGCCGCATCCCGGACCACGCCTGCAGTGCCCGGGTCCGCGGGATGCAGCCCGATCCCGAGCAAAATGCCCCCATGCAGCCCTTCAAGCGGCACGAAGGGGTCATAGAGCGACGGACTCATCAGGCACAACTTGGGCGGCACCGCTCCTGAACCGAGCACCAGTCCGGTGTCCTCGAGCATCTTCAGCAGGTGGGGCAGGTGGATGCTGTCATTGCGATGAGTGGCCTCGGTCATAGGGCTAAAGCTTCACACCTATGGTGCTGGAACACAAGAAGAATCGATAACCTTCGTTGCCTGCACTGAAGCCGCCGCATGCTGGCACAGCAGATAGTTGACGCATGTCACTTACTCTTGATGCCGGTCCGGCCGCACTTCAAGCCGCAGAATCAGCAACCGCAGCAGCGTCCAGGGCCGGTGTCCTGGTGGTGGACGAACACGACCGCGACCGCCTCCGGGACGTGGAAGCACTGCTCATTGCCATCTGGGGCATGTCACCGCACGGCGCACCTATCCCCTTCGACCTCCTGCGCAGCATTGCACATGCCGGCTGCAATGTGTCCGCCGCTTACGACCACGCCGGGCAACTGTGCGGAGCGGCGGTGGGGATCGTCTCCCCCGGAGGGCGATCCACCTACTCGCTGATTGCCGGCGTGCTTCCTGGCAGCGGCGACAAGGGCGTTGGCTTCGCCCTCAAACAACACCAGCGGGCTTGGTCACTGGCCCGGGGCATCGACACCATGACCTGGACCTTTGACCCGCTGGTCAGCCGCAATGCCCGCTTCAACCTCACCAAGCTGGGAGCGTACGCATCAGAGTATGCCTGCAACTTCTATGGCCAGATGCAGGACGAGATCAACGCCAACGACGAAAGCGACCGCCTCGTGGCGGTATGGCCGCTGGCCTCCCAGCGGAGCATGGATGCCGGGCGCGGAATCCATGCGGAGATCGAACTTCCACCTGACCACTCGGCTGCCGTCCTCGAATACGGCCCCGACTCGCTGCCTGTCCTCCTGGAATCGGGCGGAACGCTGTGGTGCCGCGCGCCGCGGGACATCGTGGCACTCCGCGGCTCGAACCCCGACGCCGCAGCCCGGTGGCGTGTGCTCGTGCGGGAGATCTTCGAACCCGCTTTCGCGTCGGGGCGTCAAGCATCCGGCGTCACGCGAGACGGCTGGTACAAACTGACCGCGCCCGACCAGGCCTAAACCCACCCCCAAGAGGAGAACCCATGCGCATCACATCCCGTGCAGTAACGGCCCGGACGGCCGTCCTTGCCGCCGGCCTCGCGCTGGCGACAGGCCTGGCAGCCTGCTCGGCAGAGACAACACCTGCCAGCAATGCGAACACCTTTTCGGGAGGCGCCGTGGACGCCGCGGCCGCCGCCGCTCTTCCCGAACGCTTCAAGAGCGCAGGCGTCATCAACGTCGCCTCCGACATTCCCTATCCACCCATGGAGATGTTCGACGAAAACCAGCAGCTCACGGGCCTGGACTACGATCTCGCCCAGGCCCTCGGAGCCAAGCTCGGGGTGCGGCTGGAGCTCCGGACCCAGGCGTTCGACAGCATCATTCCCTCGCTGCAATCGGGCAAGAACGACATCATCATGTCGGGGATGAACGACACCCCGGAGCGCCAGGAAACCCTGGATTTCGTGGACTACTTCCACGCAGGATTCTCGATCCTGGTCCCCGAAGGGAACCCCGGAAACATCACCACCGTCCTGGACCTGTGCGACAAAGAAGTCGCCGTGCAGAAGGCCACCGTCCAGGCCGAAATCCTCCGCACCTATGATCAGCAGTGCCTGGACAAAGGATCCCGGCCCATCAGGATCTCCGAACTCCCGCTGGAGACGGACGTCCAAACAGCCGTCCGCTCCGGAAAGGCCGCAGCCGACGTCGTTGATTCGGCGGTGGCAGCCTATGCCGCCACGACCGCCGGCGGCGGGAAGATCTTCGACCTCGTAAAAGACCCTGCCAACCCGGCCGGATACAACCCCGTCTACACCGGTATAGGTGTTCTCAAGAAGGACGCTGAGCTTTCGAAGGCGCTGCTGGCCGCCCTCCAGTCGGTCATCGCAGACGGCACCTACGATCGGATCCTGGCCAAATACAGCCTCTCCGACTACACGGTCAAGGAGACCGGGCTGAACCTGGGCGGTACCAAGCCATGAACACCGCCGTCACCACCCCTCGCCAGAAACCTGCCGGCCCCGGAACCGTGCCTGCCCATGGAAGCAGCCAGGACGACGTCGTAGCCGTTCCCCTCCGGCACCCCTGGCGCTGGGTGGGAGCTGCCCTCCTTGCCCTGGGCGCTGCCGCGCTGGCGGCATCACTGTGGACCAACCCGAACATCGACCACGGCACCATTGGCACCTATGTGTTCCATCCCCGGATCCTCGGGGGCGTGGGCCTGACGATTGTCCTCACCGTTGTATCCATGGTGGTGTCCACGGTTTTTGGCGTATTCCTCGCCGTGATGCGGCTGTCCACGAATCCCGTCATGAACGCCTTCGCCTGGTTCTACGTCTGGGTCTTCCGGGGCACTCCCCTGCTGATCCAAGTGGTTTTTTGGGGCTACCTGGGACTGCTGTATTCACAGATCTCGCTGGGCATTCCCTTCACGGAATTCACTGTCTTCTCCGTGGACACCAACACCCTGGTCCCGGCCTTCACCGCCGGACTGCTCGCCATGACCCTGAACCAGGCCGCCTATTCAGCGGAAATCATTCGCGGCGGGATGCTGTCCGTCGACACCGGCCAGCACGAAGCTGCATCTTCCCTGGGAATGTCCCCGGCCTTCACCCTGTTCCGTGTGGTCCTGCCCCAGGCCATGCGGGTCATTATCCCGCCAATGGGCAATGAGACGATCTCGATGCTCAAAAACACGTCTTTGCTCTCCGTTATTGCGGTGCTGGAGCTCTACACCGTGGCCACGCAGATCTCTTCCCATAACCTGCGCCAGGTGGAACTCCTCATCGTTGTCAGCTGCTGGTACCTGTTCCTCACCTCGGCGCTGTCCGTTCCCCAGTACTACCTGGAACGCCACTACGGCAGGGGCAACGCCCGCCAGCAGGCTCCCACTCCCCTGGCCAGGATCAGGGCAGTGCTAGGTAAACAGCGGTCCCCCGGTACGGCAACGTCCCCCGGTTCGGCCCCGAAAGCATCGAAAGGACAACCGTCATGACCGAGGCACTGGCCTCCCCCAGGCGTACCGGCCACCGGCCGGCCGCACAGCCGCTCCTCGTGGCCAGCAACGTACGGAAGCACTATGGCGGCGTCGAGGTGCTGAAAGGCATCTCCCTGACGGTCAACACCGGCGAGGTCATGTGCCTCCTGGGTCCGTCCGGTTCAGGTAAATCCACCTTCCTCCGCTGCATCAACCACCTCGAACGGATCGACGGCGGCCGGATCTCCGTTGCGGGCGACCTGATTGGCTACGCGCAACGCCAGGACAAAATTTTCGAGATGAGACCCCGCGAGGTTGCCAAACAGCGCCGGGGCATCGGAATGGTCTTCCAGCGCTTCAACCTCTTTCCCCACATGACCGCACTGGAGAACATCTGGGCCGCCCCGGTCGGCGTCAAAAGGGTGCCCAAGGCGGAGGCCGTCAAGCGCGGGATGGAACTGCTGGACAGGGTGGGACTGGCCCACCTGTCCAAGGCCTATCCGTCCCAGCTTTCAGGCGGGCAGCAGCAGCGGGTCGCCATCGCCCGCGCACTCGCCATGGATCCCCAGCTGCTCCTGTTCGATGAGCCAACCAGCGCCCTTGACCCGGAACTGGTGGGCGATGTCCTGGACGTCATGCGGACACTGGCAGCGGACGGCATGACCATGATCGTTGTCACGCACGAGATCGGCTTCGCACGCGGCGCGGGCGACAGCGTGGTGTTCATGGACGGCGGCGTGGTGGTGGAGTCCGGCGCCCCCGAAGACGTGCTGGACAACCCGCAAAACCCAAGGACCATTTCCTTCCTCGAGAGCGTGATGTAGTCCCGCTTCCCACCGCCAGGACGGCACGCTTCCCTCCGTCCTCTTTGAACAGTGAGCCTGAATTGAAGATATCCCGCGCCACCATCACCCTGATCGATGTCCCCTTGCTGGAACCGTTCGTGGTGTCCTACGACAGCTACTCGTCCATGCCCAGCGTCATCCTCACCCTCGAAACAGACGACGGCCTGATCGGCTACGGCGAGAGTGTCCCGGACGGGCACATCACCGGGGAAACGCCCACGGGAACCGTCGAAGCGCTGCGAACGGAGTTGATTCCCGCAGTCCTGGGGCTGGATCCCCGCGATATCACAGCCGTCCACCAGCAGCTCAACGGGGCGCTCAAGGGCTGCGGAGCCGCAAAGGCCGCCGTCGACATTGCCTGTTGGGACCTGGCCGGCAAAGCAGCCAACCGCCCCATTTACAGCCTGCTCGGCGGGCGGCGTCCGGAGCAGCCCACGATCGCGAGGGTCATGAGCATCCTTGCCCCGGAGACCCTGGCCGAACAGGCAGTCCAGGCCCGGGGCCAGGGCTACCGCCACCTCAAGATGAAACTCGGCGGCGGTGATGGCCTGGATATTGAACGCGTGCGGGCTGTCAGGGAAGCCATTGGCTCAGACCTCGCGATCCGGGTGGACGCCAACCAGGGGTGGGCCGATCCCGCAACGGCAAGAGAGATGATTGCTGCCTTGGAACCCTACGGAATCGACTGGGTGGAACAGCCGCTCCACGCGGACGATATCGACGGTTTCAAGCTGCTGCGCCAGGCCACCGGCGCCCGCCTGATGGCCGACGAATCAGTGGTGGACGGCGCCGACCTGGGCCGGTTCGTCAGGGACCGTTCAGTGGACATGGTCAACCTCAAGCTCATGAAGAGCGGCGGAATCACACCTTGCCACCGGCTGGCCACCCAAGCCGAACTCGGCGGCCTCAAAGTCCAAATCGGTTCAATGCTGGAAACCAGCATCGCCTCGGCCGCCGGCTTCCATCTGGCCCTGTCCCATCCAAACATTGTCTCCACCGAACTCTCGGGACCCGTTAAGTTCGCCCGGGAACCCGGAAACCTTCAGTACGTCCTGCCCGAAGTCCAGATCGGCGAGGGCCCGGGGCTGGGGGTGGACGTGGACCTCGATGTCCTGGCCGACCTAACGGTCAGCGAGTGCGGGGTCACTGCGTGATCAATGAGGCAGCGCGCCGCCGTCTGCACGACATTTGGAACCACCTGCACGATCACCCGGAACCGAGCATGGAGGAGTTCGCCACCTCCGCGTACCTTGCCGGCCTGCTCGCGGAAGCGGGCCTCGAACCACGGAAATTTTCCGACTTTCCCGGTTTCACCGTGGATGCCGGGGAGGGAGTTCCCAGGATAGGGCTCAGGGCGGATATGGATGCCTTGGTGCAGGAGGTGGACGGGAAACGGATTGCTGTGCATTCGTGCGGCCATGATGCCAACATGGCGATAGTCGCTTCCGTCATGCTCGAACTTGCGGAGCAGCCGGAGCCGCTCAACGGAGCCGTCCGTGCCATCTTCCAACCCGCGGAGGAGGCGGGCAACGGGGCGGAACTGGTGGCGTCACTTGGTGTCGCGGACGGGCTTGAGTATCTCTTTGGCGTGCACCTGCGCCCGCAGCAGGAACTCCCCGCTCCCTGCCTGGCGCCCGCCATCTCCCACGGGGCCTGCCTCTTCGCCAGCGGCACCATCACAGGTGAGGACCACCATGGGGCACGGCCCCACCTCGGGGCGAACGCCGTCGAACTTGCGCTTGAAATCTCGGCAGGGCTGCAGCGCATCAAGGTCGATCCGCAAATCCCGAGTTCCGCGAAAATGACAATGCTGCACGCCGGCGGAAGCAACCTCAACGTCATCCCCGGCAGCGGATGCTTCGGGGTGGACCTGCGCGCCCAAACCAACGAAGCCATGGCCACGCTGCGGACGGGGCTGGTGGAGGTGTGCCGATCGGTGGCGGCGAACAGCGGGGCGGAGATCCGCCTCGACTTCCGGGATGAGGTGCCTGCTGCAGTGATAGGGCACAAGGCCGAGGCCGTCCTGGCTTCGTCGGTCACGGCGACATTGGGCAGGGAGTACCTGCGTCCCAGGATCGTCACGTCCGGCTCGGACGACTTCCACTTCTACACCCGGCAGAACCCTGCGCTTCAGGCGGCCATGCTGGCCGTCGGGGCAAACGTCCAACCCGGACTCCACCACCCGGACATGACGTTCGACGGCGGTGCGATGGAACGCGCCGTGGATGTCCTTCTGGCGTCCTGCCGGCAGTCGCTGGCCCGGAGCGAATAGAAGGCAGGTCGAGTCATGCAGACTGGTCATACCGGTACCAGCCCTGCCCGGTTTTCCGGCCGTAATTACCTTGTTCGTAGAGCTCCGCCAAGGCGGGGTGGGGCAGGTCTGCCGGGTCCTGCGTTTCCTCGAAGGTCGCTTGCCGGATCAGGTAGCTCACGTCAAGGCCCACCAGGTCCATCAGCTCAAACGGCCCCATGGGGTGGCCCAGCGCAGTCCTGGCTGCAGTGTCGATGTCGCTGACACTGGCGATGCCGTCCGCGTAAAGCCGGAGTGCCTCGTCCCGGATGGCGCCCATGAGTCTGTTGGCCACAAATCCGGGGATCTCGCGGTTGATAAGGACGGGCGATTTGCCCAATGAGCGCGCCAGATTCATGGTGGTGTCCACCGTGTCCGGAGATGTCTTGGCGTGGCGGACCACCTCAACACATTTCATGACCAGGGCCGGGTTGAAGAAATGCATGTTGCAGACCTGTTCCGGCCGCCCTGTCTCCTCGGCCACTTTCGAGGAGCCCAGCGTGGAGGAATTCGTGGCCAGGATGGCGTGCGTGGGGGCTGCCCGTCCCAGCGCCGCGAAGATGCTGCGCTTCACTTCGAGTTTCTCGGTGGCGGCCTCGATCACGAAGTCGGCATCCGCGGCGCCGGCCTCCAGCGAGCTGGTGAAGGTGAGCCGCGCCAGGGCGGCCCCGGCATCCTGTCGGCTCCGGCGCCCCTTGGCCACGCTGCTGTCCATCCGGTCGGTGAGCTGGCTCCGGGCGGCTGCCAGCATGTCTGCCGCGACATCCTGGATGGTGACCTGGTAGCCGGCCAGTGCGCACACCATGCCGATCTGTGAGCCCATGGCTCCGGCCCCGACCACCAAAATCCTGTTGACCTGCATGATTCTCTTCTCCTGGTGCAACGGGAAGTTCCCCGACCGGCGCCTAGCTCAGCGGAAAGCGGGAATCCCGGTGATGTGGTTACCCAGGATCAGGGTGTGGACCTCGTCGGTGCCTTCGTAGGTCCGGACAGACTCCAGGTTGTTGGCGTGGCGCAGGGGCGAATAGTCCAGGGTGATGCCGTTGCCGCCCAGGATGGCGCGGGCGTCGCGGCAGATCTTGATGGCTTCCCGGACGTTGTTGAGTTTGCCTACGGAGATCTGGACGGGTGCAAGGGTGCCGGCATCCTTGAGCCGGCCCGTGTGGATCGCCAGCAGGGTGCCCTTCTGGATTTCCAGCAGCATGTCCACCAACTTCTGCTGCGTGATCTGGTACGCAGCCAGCGGTTTATCGAACTGCATCCGCTCCAACGAGTAGGCCAGAGCCTGCTCGTAGCTGTCCCGGGCCGCCCCCATCGCACCCCAGATGATGCCGTAGCGGGCTTCATTCAGGCAGGAGAACGGGCCGCGGAGGCCCGCGGCGCCTGGCAGCCTGGCGGTGTCGTCCACTGTGACGTTCTCAAGGGTGATGTCGCACTGGATCGATGCCCGCATGGAGAGCTTTGGCTCTATGGGTGTGGCGGTGAAGCCGGGAGTGTCGGTGGGGACCAGGAAACCCCGGACGCCGTCCTCCGTAGCGGCCCAAATGACGGCGATCTGCGCCACGGAGGCCAACCCGATCCACCTCTTCGCGCCGCTGATGATCCATTGGTTGCCGTCGCGGCGGGCGAAGGTCTGCATGCTGGAGGGATCCGAGCCTGCCGTGGGTTCGGTGAGGCCAAAGCAGCCGATGATCTCACCCTTCGCCATGCCGGGCAGGTAGCGGTTCTTCTGGTCCTCCGAACCCCATTTGTGGATGGCGGTCATCGCCAATGAGCCCTGGACCGAGACGAAGGTCCGCAGCCCGGAGTCTCCGGCTTCCAGTTCCATTGCCGCCAAACCGTATTCGACGGCGGAACGGCCCGGGCAGCCGTAACCCTTCAGGTGCATTCCCAGGAGTCCCAGGGCACCCATCTCTTGGGAAATCTCCACCGGAAAGTGCGCAGCTTCATACCAGTCCTTGATGTTCGGCTTGATGCGCTCGCGCACGAATTGGCGGACGGTGTCCCGCAGCTTCAGCTCGTCACTGCTGAGCAGCCCCTGCAGGTCCAGCACGTCCGAGCGGATCTCTCCGGCAGCGCCGGTAACGGCCTGCAGTTCCGGTTCGGACAGGGTTTCTGGTGTGACGCTCATCTTTGATCCTCCGACTGTGACGGCCTAACGGCGTTGGTTTGCGTTCGCCCCGTTCACTGTGACAGCAATTTATGTTCCGATCCAATACCAAATGGCAGCACTATTGATTCGTTCGGAGCATTAGACGCTCAGTCGAGTTCGGGTGTCGGCAGCGCAATTTCAGAAAGCCTCAGAACCTCGCGGAGGGCGGGACTGGTGTTGTCCTTGCGCCAAATCATTCGCAGCAGGACGGGATCCGCGGGGTCCTCCAGGGGCAGGAACAACACGCCCGGATAGTGGAGATTCTCCGCAACGGAAGAGACGGTCATCGCCACCCCGATTTCAGCGGCCACCAGTGAGACCAGCGTCAGTGAATCCGGGGCTACCTGCACAATTGACGGCAGGAACCCGGCATCGCTGGCAAGCCTGAGGAGATGGTCGCGCAGGACCGCGCCGGGATCCGCGGGCAGGGTAACGAATGGCTCGCCGTCCAGGTCAGCCATCCGCACCGAGGCCCGCCCGGCGAGTGGGTGGCCGGCGTGCACGGCGATGACGAGTTTTTCGTTGGCAATGACCCGGGAGTCGAGGGCTGCCGGGATGAAGTTCCACCGTCCCAGCCCGATTTCCATGGCGCCGTTGGCGACTTTGTCCAGGGCCGGGATGGCGAAATTCGAGCTGTACAGCTCGAAGTCGATGCCAGGGTGGGTTTTGCGGACCAGTTTTGCCAGCTTTCCGACCATGACGTGCGACGACGCTCCGGCGAAAGCGACCCTCACGCGTCCGGTCTCGCCCTTGCCGGCGTTGGCCACCATGGTCCTGGCCCGCCGGCAGGCATCGAGAATATCCGTCGCCGGCTGGACCAGGGCCTCGCCTGCCGGGGTGAGCCGCACAGAGCGGGTGCTGCGCTCAAAGAGTGGGGCGCCGAGCTCCCGTTCCAGGTTCTGGACTGCACGGCTGACCGGGGGCTGGGCCATGTGCAGCTGCTGGGCGGCCCGCCCGAAATGCAGCTCTTGGGCAACGGCCAGGAACGCGCGGATCTGCTGGATCTCCATAGCGGGCAATTATGCGTCAGGCACATAGAAGCGTCAAACGTCAGTGAGGCTTCCGCATCAATGCTGTTTTTCCACCAGGGGCTGCGCGGCGGCAAGAGCAGGGCCTTTGTTGCGCTTCGCGCATCAAAGAGGGCCGGAATACGTATTGGACGCGAAGTAATGGGTTTGCCACAGTGGGTGATGTGGAGCACAAACCGGAAGGCATGACATGAATCAAACTGACGCTGCATCAAGGCTGAACCAGGCTTTCGGCCGCTCCGGCAGCGGGCCGCTGAGCGGCGTGGTTGTTGCGGACTTCACCCGCGTCCTCGCCGGACCGTATTGCACCATGCTGTTGGCGGACATGGGAGCGACGGTGATTAAGGTCGAGAGCCCGCAGGGAGACGACACCCGCGGCTGGAAGCCGCCCGTCCGTGACGATGAAGCCACGTTCTATCTGTCCGTCAACCGCAACAAGCATTCGATTGTGCTCGACTTCAGGGACGAGTCAGATCTTGAAGTTGCCCGCGAACTCGCCGCAAGGGCAGATGTCCTCGTGGAGAACTTCAAGCCTGGCGGGCTGGAGCAGTTCAAGCTGGACTACGACAGCGTTTCCGCACTGAACCCGGATGTCATCTACGCGTCCATTACCGGTTTCGGCACCGCCGGGGGCGCGGGCTTGCCGGGCTACGATCTGTTGGTCCAGGCGGTGTCCGGGATGATGAGCCTCACCGGCGGGCAGGACACCGAACCATACCGTGCCGGACTGGCCATATTCGACGTGATCACCGGCCTGCACGCCAGCATCGGCATTCTTGGGGCACTCCACCACAAGGACAACACCGGCCAGGGGCAGCTTGTTGAGCTGAACCTGCTCTCGTCCGCCCTGTCCGGAATGGTCAACCAGTCGGCGGCCTATGTCACCGGCGGGCTGGTACCCACCCGCATGGGCAACGAGCACCCCAGCCTGTACCCCTATGAACCGATGCCTACAGGCGACGGAATGCTGATCGTCGTGGCAGGAAACAACGGCCAGTTCACCAAACTCTGTGATGCTCTGGGCATCCCCGAAGTTGCCGCAGACCCGCGCTTCGGCAACCCGCAGGAGCGCAACGCCAACCGTGAGGAGCTGCGGCCCATCCTCCAGGGACGCCTGGCCGAGCGTTCCGCGGCTGAGTGGTTTGAGCACCTTTCCGGACTAGGCCTGCCCTGCGCGCCCATCCAGGACGTCAAGGGCGGCATTGAACTCGCCCGGAAACTGGGACTGGAACCGGTCGTTATGGCCGGAAACGGCGAACGCCGGATTCCCTCCGTGCGCCACCCGGTTGCCTTCTCGCAAACCCCGGTCAGTTATGAACTGGCCCCGCCGGAACTCAATGCCAGCTCCGATCTGGTCCGCACCTGGCTGGCCGCCAAGGAGGTGCGGCTCGTTGGCTGAGGAATTCCGCGCACAGGTGTACGTCCGCTGGTCCGACCAGGACGTCAACGGCCATGTAAACAATGCGCGCGTGGCAACCCTGCTGGAAGAGGCCCGGATTCAGTGGCGGCGCCACGCGGCCTCCGCAGCCGCTGCCGCCGAAACAACCACCCTGGTGGCGTCCCTGACGCTGCATTACCGCCGGCCCATCGAGTTCGGCCAGGACGTTGACGTGGACATCTGGGTGGCACGCATCGGGGACAGGTCCTACACCATGGCCTACGCCGGATACCAGGACGGGAACCTGGTCCTGGACGCCTCAACAGTCATGGTTTCCCTCGACGACGCGACCGGGAGGGCCCGGGCGCTCGACGCCAGGGAAAGAGACTACCTGGAGCGCTATCTGCGCGCTGAAGTGCCGGTCTGAGCGGCACCCAAACAACAACCGGACAAACACTGCGGGCAACCCCGGCTGTCCAGAGACAAAGGAAAAACTGTGGTTACAGAAGAGATCAACAGCGACTACTTCATGGTCGATGACTTCCTCTCCGAAGACGAACGGATCATCCGGAAGAAGGTCCGTAATTTTGTCGAAACCGACCTTCTGCCGGTCATCAACGACTATTGGGACCGGGCGGAATTTCCGTTCGCCCTCGTCCCCAAAATCGCGGCGCTCGGCATCGTCGGCACAACCATCGAAGGCTACGGCTGCCCCGGCATGAGCCGCCTGGCCGCCGGAATGGTGGCCATGGAGATGGCACGGGGCGACGGCTCCATCAACACCTTCATCGGGGTCCAGTCCGGCCTGGCGATGGGCACCGTCAATACGCTCGGCAGCGAGGAGCAGAAGCAGCGGTGGCTTCCCGGGATGGCCAGGCTGGAAAAGATCGGGGCCTTCGGACTCACCGAGCCGGACCATGGCTCGGACTCCGTGGGGCTGGAAACGAGCGCGCGCCGGGACGGTGACCACTACATCCTGAACGGCCGCAAACGCTGGATCGGCAACGCGAGCTTCGCCGACGTCGTCGTGCTCTGGGCCCGGGATGAAGCGGACGGCAAGGTCAAGGCGTTCATTCTGGAAAAGAACGGCGACGGCAGCTACCCGGCGGGCTACCGGGCCGAGGTGATCACCGGCAAGATCGGCAAAAGGGCGATTCTGCAGCCCGACATCACCATTGAAAACCTGCGGATTCCGGCGGAGAACAAGCTCGCCGAGGCGAATTCCTTCCGCGATGTCACCCGTGTGCTCACCGCGACCCGCGGCGGTGCCTCCTGGGAATCAGTGGGCCACGGGATCGCCGCGTACGAGGCCGCAGTGAAATACGCGAAGGAACGCGTGCAGTTCGGCAAGCCCATTGCCAGTTATCAGCTGGTGCAGAACAAGCTCGCCAACATGCTGGCCGAGTTGACCGCCATGCAGCTGATTTGCTTTCGCCTGGCCGCACTCGCCGACCAAGGGAAAATGACCGGCCCCATGGCGTCACTGGCCAAGATGCACACGGCCCAGAAGGCGCGCTGGATCTGCCAGGAAGCCCGCGACATCCTGGGCGGCAACGGGCTGCTGCTGGAAAACCATGTGGCGCGCCACATGACTGATATGGAAGTCGTCCACACGTACGAGGGAACGGACTCCATCCAGTCGCTGCTGATCGGCCGCGATATCACCGGCATCTCCGCATTCTCAGGATGACGTCCTTCTTGCCAGGAACAAGCCAAACCAAACGAAGAACAAGCCAAGAGGGAGAGCCAATGTACAGGCTGAAGAACAAGACCGCCATCGTCACAGGCGGGGCACAGGGGATCGGCGCTGCCACGGCCCTCCGGCTGGCCGCGGAGGGCGCGACGGTTGCCATCCTGGACCTGAACGCCGAGCGGGCGGCGGCCACGGCCGCCGAGATCAGCTCAGAAGCCGCCGTCGGGGCGGCCGGAGGTTCGGCAGTCAGTGCCGCCTGTGATGTCACGAGCGAGGAACAGGTTGCCGAGGTCTTCGGGCAGATCTTCGCCGACCACGGACGCATCGACATCCTGGTCAACAACGCCGGCATCACCCGGGACAACATGCTCTTCAAAATGGACCGTCCGGACTGGGATTCTGTCCTGGCCACCAACCTGACCAGCGCCTACCTTTGCGCCAAGGCAGCGCAGAAGTTCATGGTGCAGGCCCGGTACGGAAAGATTGTCAGCCTGAGCAGCCGCTCCGCGCTGGGCAACCGCGGGCAGGCTAACTATGCTGCCGCCAAGGCAGGGATCCAGGGACTCACCGCCACGCTGGCACTGGAACTGGGTCCGTTCAACATCAACGTCAACGCGGTGGCGCCGGGCTACATCGCCACCGCCATGACCGCTGCGACAGCTGGACGGGTCGGCAGCACGCCGGAGGAGCACCAGAAATCCGTGGCCGAGCGCACCCCGTTGGGCCGGGTCGGGGAACCGGAGGAAGTGGCCGCCGCCATTGCCTTCTTCGCCAGCGATGACTCCTCATATGTCTCCGGGCAGACGCTCTACATCAATGGAGGAGCACGTTGATGGCTGAAGCATTCCTGGTGGGCGGGGTGCGCACCCCGGTGGGGCGCTACGGCGGCTCACTGTCCGGGGTCCGTCCGGATGACCTGGCGGCACTCGTTCTCGGCGAAGCTGTTCGGCGGGCAGGAATCGAGGCTGCCGACGTCGATGAGGTGATCCTGGGCAACACCAACCAGGCGGGAGAGGACAACCGCAATGTGGCGCGGATGGCATCCCTGCTCGCAGGCTTCCCGGACAGTGTCCCGGGGATGACCGTGAACCGGCTTTGCGCCTCCGGGCTCAGCGCCATCATCATCGCATCGCAGATGATCAAGTCAGGTGCGGCGGATATCGTAGTGGCCGGCGGAGTGGAATCCATGTCCCGGGCCCCCTGGGTGCTGGCAAAGCCTGAGAAGGCATTCGGACGCCCGGGAGAAATCGCCGATACCTCCATTGGTTCGCGCTTCCTGAATCCGAAGTTCCACGAACGCCCCAAATCCACCTTTTCGATGCCGGAGACGGCAGAGGAGCTGGCGCGCGTGGACGGTATTTCCCGCGAGGACGCGGATGCCTTCGCGCTCCGTTCACATCAACGGGCCCTTGCGGCTGTGGATGAAGGCCGTTTCCTGGCGGAGATCGTTCCGGTGGAGACTAAGCGGGGAGCTGTCAAGGAGGACGAGGGTCCCCGACGTGAAACGACCCTCGAAGCGCTGGCGGGCCTGCGCTCGGTGGTGCACCCCGGCGGCGTGGTGACCGCGGGAAACTCCAGTTCACTCAATGACGGCGCCTCCGCCGTCGTTGTTGCCAGTAAAAATGCCGTCGAGCGGCTGAACCTTCACGCTCGGGCACGAATCGTCGACGGCGCCTCCGCGGGCGTGCCGCCGGAGATCATGGGCATCGGCCCGGTGCCGGCCACACTCAAGGTGCTTGGGCGGGCCGGCTGGTCGCTCGATGACGTGGGGGCGATCGAGCTCAACGAGGCCTTCGCGGTGCAGGCACTGGCCTGCATGCGCAGGCTGGGAATGAACGAGGAGATCGTGAACCGGGACGGCGGCGCAATCGCGCTCGGCCACCCCCTTGGATCCTCCGGTGCCCGGATCGCCGTTACGCTGCTGGGCAGGATGGAGCGTGAAGGTGCGGCCAGGGGCCTGGCCACCATGTGCGTGGGGCTCGGGCAAGGTACCGCGATGCTCCTCGAACGAGCCTGACCCCTTGTTTCCTTGCTGAAAACCGCTGAATAACGACGGCGAGGGGCGACCTCACAGCGCCGCTCCCCGCCGCGAATGCCCGCCTGATTATTGATGCCTTAAGCACATCAATCGGTGCTCAATTTGGTATTGGATTCGAATTGAACACTCTGCGAGAGTGATCTAGCTAACACAAAGGCGATCAACACAATGTGCAAGACCAACCACCAACCCGAACGACAATGAGGTCCGTTTTGAAGAAGCGAAGCGCAATGCATTTGAAAGTCTCTGCAGGGCTTGTGGGGATCTCGCTGGCACTGGTGGGCTGCGGCGCCGGTGGAGCGGCCCGTGCCAATGACGGATCCGACTACCCGAAGAAGCCGGTGCGGTTCCTGGTCCCTTTCGCCGCGGGTGGCCCCTCCTCCATGACAGCACTCGCCTACGCATCCTGCCTCGAACGCAGCCTGGGAAAGCCCGTCGTGGTTGAAAACAAGCCCGGCGGCAGCGGCGGCATAGCCATGCAGGAGTTGGCCGGCGCCAAGCCGGACGGCCACACGCTCGGGCTCGGCACCAACGGCCCGCTGGTCATGAACCCCATCGTGAACAAATTAGGCTACAGCCTGGCTGACTTCACCTCGGTCGGAGTCATGGCCGAGATGCCCACCGTGCTCGTGGTCGGCGCCGACTCGCCGTTTGCCGATGCGAAGGAATTTTTCGCGGCGGCCAAGGCAAGTCCCGGGAAGCTCAGCGTCGCAGTTCCCGGGGCGACCACCTCCGCAGCGATCGAGCTGACGCGGTTGAAGTCCGACTACGGCATCGAGGTCACGGCGGTTCCGACCGCCGGCAACGCGGAAATGACCACGAATCTGCTCGGCGGCCATGTCGACGCACTGTTCATAACCGACCATTCCGACGTTGCAGCACGGATCGCGGACGGATCCTTCAAGCCGCTTGCCATCAGCAGCCCGGAACGCGCCGCCTGGTACTCCGAGGTTCCGACGCTGGCCGAAGTCGGCTTCAAGGATCTGGTCAACGCAGTTTCGGTGTTCGGCGTCGTCGGCCCGAAAGGCATGCCGGAGAACGTCGTCTCCAAGCTCGAAGGCGAACTCAAGACTTGCGCCGCTGATCCGGGCGTGGCCGAACAGGTCGGCGAACGGTTTGTGCCTGACGAATTCGCCGGTTCCAAAGAGCTGCACACCGCATTCACTGCCATGCAGGACCTCTACCAACCCCTGCTGGGGAAGTAAATCAGCAAAGGCATGGACATGACGAAACCCGCTCTTGGCCCCGCAGAGGTGGACGATGCCCGTCCGGCGGCCGGACACCCCGACAGGCCCCGGCATCGGCTCCGCCGCCTGGTCCCCCTTCTCCTGGTCGCCGCCGGAGTATCGGCCGTGATCGGGTCCTGGCAGCTCTCGCTGGGAGAGCTGAACAGCCCCGGTCCCGGGCTCTGGCCCTTTATCGTCTCCGTCGCGGTGACCATCGCGGCGGTGGCCCTCGTGCTGTTCCCGGACGCGGCGGTTCCCGAGTCCTGGACCCGGCGGACGGCCGCTATTGCGGGCGGCGTGGGCAGCCTGTGCGTGTTCGTGGTGCTTTTTGAAGCCATAGGCTTCCTGGTTCCGGCGTTTCTGATGCTTCTGCTCTGGCTCCGGGTTTTCGGCCGCGAGCCGTGGCGCTGGACCGTCCCTTTGGCCCTCGGAGGTGCCGTTGTGCTGCACGTTGTTTTCGCAGGCCTGCTTGGGGTGCCGTTTCCCGACGACATCGTAGTCACCAGCCTCTCCCCGATGATCGGATTCTGATATGGACGCCCTGAACAACCTGGGCCAGGGCTTCTCTGTAGCCTTTGACCCGATGAACCTGCTGTTCGTATTCGTCGGTGTGGTCATCGGAACTGCCATCGGCGTCCTGCCGGGGCTGGGCCCGACCGCCACCATCGCGCTCCTGCTGCCGATCACCTACACGATGGATCCGGTCGGCGCGGTGATCATGCTGGCCGGTATCTACTACGGCTCGATGTATGGCGGCACGATCACCTCGGTACTCCTGCGTCTTCCCGGCGAGGCCGCATCAGTGGTCACCACCTTTGACGGTTATCAGATGACCAAGCAGGGCAGGGCCGGAACGGCTCTCGGCATTTCCGCGGTCGGTTCCTTCATCGGCGGCACGGTAGCCATCATCGGCCTTACCTTCCTGGCTCCGTTGCTTGCCAAGGTGGCCGTGGCGGTGGGCCCGGCGGGCTACGTCGCCATCATGATCCTGGGCCTGTTCCTGGTGACCTCCCTCGGCACCGGTTCAACGGTCAAGAGCCTGTTCATGGCAGGAGTCGGCCTCCTGCTCTCAACCGTGGGCCAGGACCCGGTTACCGGAACCGCACGCTTCACGTTCGGCCAGACGTCGCTGCTGGGCGGGTTGGATTTCGTCGCTATCGCCATGGGGCTTTTCGGTGTGGGAGAACTGCTCCATAGCCTCGAGCGGAGCGAAAAGGGCCAGGCCGTCACCGCCAAAATCAAGAACATCTGGCCCTCGCGCAAGGATTTCCGTGACTCCTCCGGTGCGATAGCCCGGGGCTCGGTGCTGGGCTTCTTCATCGGCGTCCTGCCCGGCGGCGGCGGCGTCATCTCATCGCTGGCATCCTATGCCATGGAGAAACGCCGCGCGAAGGATCCCAGCCGGTTCGGAAAGGGTGCCATCGAAGGCGTCGCCGGTCCCGAGACAGCGAATAACGCCTCATCAACGTCGGCCTTCATTCCGCTGCTCGTCCTGGGCATCCCGTCCAACGTTGTCCTGGCCATGATCTACGGAGCGCTCCTGCTGCACGGGATCACACCGGGGCCGCAGCTGATCAACGAGCATCCCAACGTTTTCTGGGGCGTCGTCGCGTCAATGTACATCGGCAACCTGATGCTCATCATCCTCAATATCCCGCTGGTTGGAGTCTTCATCCAGATGCTCCGGGTACGGACGGGGATCCTTTCGACCTTCGCCCTGCTGGTGGTCATGGTCGGCGTGTTCTCCATCAACAACAACCCGTTCGACATGTGGGTGGTGCTCGCGTTCGGGGTTCTCGGCTGGATCATGATCAAGGCTCACTTTGACCCAGGCCCCCTGGTGCTGGCTTTCATCCTGGGCCCGATCCTGGAGAAATCCTTCCGCCAGACGATGCTGATCTCCGAAGGAAGCTTCGGTATTTTCGCCTCGGACCCGGTGTCCGCGACCATCTTCATCCTGATCGGGCTGTTCATCGTCTACGGCTTCATCAGCCGCAGACGGCGGCAGCGCAGGACGCGCCGCGCAGCCGCTGCAGGCCCGGAAGAGGGCAATACGCTCGTCCACGCCTCGGCCAGGCGCGAGGGGACTCCGGATTCCGGCACCGAAGAATGATTCCGCGCCGCCACGTCCATCCGTGAGCGCCGTCGGTTGCGAGTCAACCGAAAGACAATTCGACAGAAAGACAAGGGAGCACCTTGAAGACCGTCTTGCGCCTTCAAACGACCGCCGGGCTTGCCTTGGCATCGCTGGCATCCCTGACTGTAGCAGCGTGCGGTGTGGCCGGTTCCGCCGGCCCCGGGAATGCCGGATCCGACTATCCCGCGAAGCCGGTCACCATCCTTATGCCCTATGCCGCCGGCGGCCCCTCGGATCTTACCGCCCGTTCGGTTGCCGCCTGTTTGGGGAACAGCCTCGGCGAGGCCTTCGTCGTCGAAAACAAACCCGGCGGCAGCGGAGCCGTCGCAATGCAGGAGCTGGTGGGTTCCAAACCCGACGGCCAGACGCTGGCGCTCGGTACCACCGGCACGCTGGTCATGGCCCCTATGATCAACTCGCTGAGCTACACTCTTGCGGACGTTGAACCCATAGGTGTCATGGCCGACAATCCGACCCTGATCGTTGTGGGAACAAACTCCCCCTACAAGGACGCAGCAGAGCTCTTCGAAGCGGCCAGGGCGGATCCTGGAGCAATCTCGATGGGTGTTCCTGGTGCTACGAGTCCCGCGGCCATTGAACTGCAGCGGCTGAAGAACGACTACGGGGTTGAGATCACCGCCGTGCCGGCCTCGGGTAACGCGGAGATGACCACCAATCTGCTGGGCGGGCATGTGGATGCACTTTTCATCAACGACCATCCTGATGTCCAGGCACGGATTGCCGAGGGGTCTTTCCTTCCCGTTGCCGCCACCACGCCTGAACGGCTCGGCTGGCTCCCCGACGTACCGACGCTGGCCGAATCGGGGTTCCCGGACCTGGTGAATGCCACGTCAATCTACGGCCTGTTCGGTCCCCAGGGCATGCCGGACGCTGTTGTGTCCACCCTCGAACGCGAACTCGAAACCTGCCTTAGTGACCCCAAGGTCGTTGAGCAGATCGGAAAGAACTTTGTGCCGAAGGAATTCATTGGTGCCGAGGAGCTGGGCGCCAACTTTGCCCGGATCAAGGCACTCTACGAACCGATCCTCGGCCGGTGAGCCGGGTAACAATCGTCGTCCTAGTCAACGGGAGATTTTCATGGTGAGGGAACTGAATGGCCTGGCGGAGCTTGTGCCGCTGATTGGCTCAGAACTTGGTGTGAGCGGCTGGCACAGTGTCCAACAGGACCGGATTCAGGACTTTGCCGATGCCACCGGCGACCAGCAGTGGATCCACGTCGATCCGGAGAGGGCGGCCGGCGGCCCGTTTGGGCGGCCGGTTGCCCACGGCTACCTGACCCTGTCGATGATCCCGTTCTTGGCACAAGAGGTGTACCGGGTCAATGGATTGAAGATGATCGTGAACTACGGGCTGAACAAGGTCCGGTTTCCGAGCCCGGTCCCGGTGGGTTCCCGGGTCCGGAGCCGCCTCACCCTCGTCTCCGTCACGCCGACTGCCCAAGGCAGCCAGGTGGTGATCCGCCATGAGATTCAACTCGAGGGTGGGGCCCGGCCGGCCTGCGTGGCTGAAACAGTCTCCTTGATGGTCGGCTGAGGGGCCTCGGCAGGCCGGTGGACAAGAGAACATCCCTCAGCGATGCCGTGGCGGAGCACATCCGGGATGGCCAGATTGTTGCCCTTGAAGGATTCGGGCACCTGGTTCCGGTGGCGGCTGCCCACGAAATAATCCGGCAGGGATTCCGTGACCTGACGCTGGCCCGGATGACTGGCGACGTGATGATTGACCAACTGCTGGCGGCCGGTTGCCTGAAGGGGGTCATCGGCTCCTTTGTCGGAAACAGTTCGGCAGGCTCGCTCCACGAGCTGCGCCGGCGGGTGGAGAACTCGGACCCCGTTCCCTTGGACCTTGAGGAATACAGCCACGGGGGCATGGTTTGCCGGTACCTTGCGGGTGCCTCGAAGCTTCCGTTTTATCCCATCAACTCCTACCGGGGCAGCGATCTCGTGGCACTGAACGGAAAGATCCGGTCCGTCAAGGACCCGTACGGCGGGGAGGAAATCCACGTGGTCCCGGCGCTGAATCCCGACGTGACGATCATTCACGCGCAGCGGGCCGACCGGGCCGGCAACATCCAGGCGTGGGGCATTCTTGGCGTGCAGGCCGAAGCTGCCTTCGCCGCTAGGAGGGTCATTGTCACGGTTGAAGAAATTGTCGACGACGCCGTCATCCGCTCCGATCCGAACCGCACCATCGTTCCATCCCACGTAGTCGACGCAGTGGTCCACTGTCCGCGGGGAGCGCATCCTCATTCGGTCCAGGGCTACTATGACCGCGACGACGGGTTCAGCCGCCGCTGGTCCGAGCTCGCCCGCGATCCGCGGCGGCTTCGCGACTGGCTGCAGGAAAACATCCACGGCACCCGGGACCATGCCGAGTATATTGCCCGTCTCGGCCCGGACTACTGGGACCGCCTGCAGGTCGAGGCGGCATTCTCCGTTCCGGTCAACTACGGAGGCCGCAAATGAGCATCACGGAACGATCGGAAAAATCATCGACACGCGTATCCTGCCGCCAAACGGAACCTGCACAGCCGGAAGTGACCAGCAGCGAGCTTCTCACCACCCTGTCCGCCCGTGCGCTGGAAGGAAAGCATGTGGTGTTCGCCGGACACGGACTTCCCACCCTGGCAGTGTCCTTGGCGCAGCGGACGGTTTCTCCCGGCGTCGAAATAATCTATGAGTCAGGCGTGACCGGGGCGCAGCCGGCAGACCTGCCGCGCAGTATTTCGGATTCGGTCCTCGTCACCGGCGCGGCGGGGGTCCTGCCCATGGCGCAGCTGTTCAACTTCGTGCTGCAGGGACAGCGCGTGGACGTCGGATTCCTCGGTGCCGCCCAGGTGGACAGATACGGCAGCCTGAACTCCAGCCTGATCGGAAAGGACTGGGCGGCACCGGCCAGTAAGCTCCCAGGCTCCGGGGGCGCCATCGAGGCGATGGCCGGGGCCGGCGAAATCTTCGTCGTGATGCGCCGGCACAATCCCCGGTCCCTCGTGGCGGACCTCGACTTCTGCACCACGCCCGGACCGCGTCGGGCGGCGGCGGCCCGCGGCGGCGTGATGCCCGTGGGCCTGGGCGTGACCACCGTCATTACGGATCTGGGCATCATGACACGCCGGGACATCGACGAAGATCTTGTCCTTACGGCTGTACATCCCGGCGTCGAGGTGGACGAAGTCAGGGCAGCCACGGGGTGGGACCTGCAGGTCTCGAAGAACCTGGTCACCACGGTGCCGCCGACCGGCCGGGAACTGGCACTGCTGCGGGACGTGCTGGATCCGGAGCGGGTATACCTGCGGTGAGTCCGGGTCCGGTACCCCTCCGGATCGACAGGAATCACCGGCTTAGCCACTCCCCCACGCTGGCAGTGCCACCACTGACGCTCTGCCATCAGATTGCCGGCGCCGTATTCCTGATGCCCTGATCGATTCGGCCGACCTTTTTGGTTAATGAGGGGCGTTGCCGGGGCAGGAAGCTCGCCAGTACCGCAGCAGTAAGGGCTGCTGCCGCGGCAATCCAGAAGACGTGTTCGAAGGCTCGGAAGGAGGGGTGCTCTGTTCCGTCAAGCGTCAGTGTGGTCGAGGCCAGCAGCACGGCCACGGCAGCGCTGCCGATGGTGGTTCCGATGACGCGCAGCACGGTGTTCAGCCCGTTGGCAGCGGCAGTGACGGTTACGGGGACAGATCCCATGATGAGGATGGGCATCGCTGCATAGGCGATGGCGTTGCCGATGCCTATGACAACGGCTCCCAGCATCACCATCCAGACTTCTTCGGTCAGGAAGAGGCGGCCAACGTAGCCGGCGGCAGAAACGAGGGAGCCCATAATGAGGGCGGTTTTGGCGCCGTAACGGCGGCTGCTGAGGGCGGATACGGGAGTGAAGAGCACCATTGCCAAGCCGATGGGAACCATGCAAAGGCCGGCAGCCATCACGCTCAGGCCGAAGCCGTATCCAGCCGCGCCAGGCATCTGCAACTGCTGGGTGGTGGAGAGCAGGTTGGAGTACATGGAGTAGCCCACGAGGACCGCCACCAGGTTCGTGATCAGCACGGGTCTCCGGGCCGATGTCCGCAGGTCCAGCATTGGTTGACTGATCTTCAGTTCGAGCGGGACCCACATGGCCAGGGCAGCGACCGCGGTTAGTGCCGTTATCAGCGTCGGGGCACTGGTCCAGCCCCAGGTACCGCCCTTGGACAAGGCAAGAAGTGCGGCGGTCAGGGCCGTCGAGAGCAGGATGGCCCCTCCGTAGTCGAACGTGCCCGGCGTGCGGACCCGGGATGCCGGCATGACCAGCGGCACTAGCGCGACCAGGACGATTCCGACCGCAGCGGCGCTCCAAAAAATTGACTGCCAGCCGAGGAACTCATACAGCACACCGGCCAGCGGAAGACCCAGCGCGCTCCCGAAACCCAAGGTGGCGCTGATCATCGCGACGGCAGGACCCAGCTTCATGGCGGGGATCTCCTCGCGCAGGACGCTGATGCCCACGGGCACGAGGGCTGCGGCGGATCCCTGGAGCGCGCGGCCGGCGATCATGGCCGGAAAACCCAGATTCAGCGCCACCAGCGCTGAGCCGATGGTCATCATGACCAGGCAGACGAGCATGATCCGGCGTTTGCCGAACATGTCTGCCAGACGGCTCAGCACCGGGGTGGCCACTGCACTTGCAAGCAGTGTGGCGGTGAGGACCCAGGAGGCGTCCTCAACGGAGATCCCGAGCAAGCGCGGCAGGTCGGGCAGCAGGGGAACCACCGTAGCCTGCTGAAGCGTGACGGTCGTTCCGCACAGGCACAGCACCGGTACAAGGAGCCTGCCGGCAGCCCTGGGCTTCGATGCTCTGCCTTTCCCGCGTAGAGGCATTCCCTTGGCGATCAGCGGGCGGTGGGGCTGTGTTGCTTGTCGGCATGCTGGGCTGCCGGCGCCCCCGCACCCGGTCCTGAAGAGGCGGCGGGGAGTACTGCTGGGTCACCGCCGTCGGACGTGGCCTGCGGAGCTTGCTCCTCCGCCACCGGCACGTGCGGGGAGGCCTTGGCTCCGGCAAAGCGGCGCCGGAAGCCGCTGACTACCTTGATGGCAATGACGACGAGAATAAGGCTGAAAATGATTGCGGCGGCCGGGTCGGTGACAAAGATGTCGAGGCTGCCGCCGGAAATCAGCATGGACTGTCGGAAGGATTTTTCCAGGATAGGTCCGAGGACGAAGGCCAGGACCAGCGGGCCGGCGTCGAAACCTGTCTTGGACATGATCCACCCGAGGACGCCGAAGGCCAGCACAACCCACATGTCGAAGGAACTGTTGTTGATCGAGTAAACGCCGATCAACACGATCAGCAGCGAAAAAGCGACGAGGATGCCTTGGCGCACGCGCAGCATCTGGATGAAGATGCCCACGAGCGGAATGTTGAGGATGAGCAGCATCAGGTTGCCGATGTACATCGAAGCGATAACGCCCCAGAAGAGTCCGGAGTGATCGGTCATCAGCCGCGGACCCGGGGTGATGCCGTGCATCAGCAGGGCGCCGAAGATCATTGCCAGCACCACGTTGGAGGGAATGCCAAGCACCAGCAGCGGAATAAACGCCGTGGTCGAGGACGCGTTGTTCGCCGTTTCCGGTCCTGCGACACCTTCGATGGCACCCTTTCCGAACCGGCTGGGATCCTTCGCCCGGCGCTTCTCCAGCGCGTAGGAGGCCAGGGAGGAGATGACTCCGCCGCCGCCGGGAAGGATGCCGATGAAGAATCCGAGGACCGATCCTCGGCCGATGGCACCGGCAGAGTCCTTCATGTCCTTCCGCGAAGGCCAGATGTTTTTGATCTTGGCCTTGATGGCCTGGGCTTTTTCTGTCTGTTCGAGGGATCGCAGCAGTTCAGCGACGCCGAACAGGCCCATTGCCACGGCCACGAAGTCCAGGCCGCCCAGCAGCGGCGCCTGGCCGAATGTGAAACGCGCCGACCCGTTGACGGGATCCTGTCCGACCGTGGACAGGAGCAGGCCGACGGCGGCCATGCATACGCTTTTGATGGTGGATCCGGTGCCCAGGGACGTGACCAGGAACAGGCCCATGACCATGAGGGCAACAAAGCCGGCCGGACCCATCGACAGGGCGATCTTGCCCAGCGCGGGCGCCATGAACGTCAGGCCGATGACGGCCACGGTGCCGCCGATGAAAGAACCTATGGCGGAGATGCCCAGGGCCGCGCCGGCACGGCCCTGCTTGGTCATCTGGTAGCCGTCGAAGGTGGTCACCACCGAGGCTGCCTCGCCAGGCAGGCGCAGCAGCACGGAAGTGATGGTGCCCCCGTACATCGATCCGTAGTAGATGCCGGCCAGCATGATGATCGAAGCGGTCGGATCCATGGTGTAGGTGATGGGCAGCAACAGCGCAATTGTCGCCGTGGGGCCCAGGCCGGGCAGGACGCCGATGGCGGTTCCCACCACCACGCCGATCAGGACGAACAGCAGGTTCACCGGGTCTAAGGCCACCGAGAAGCCTTCACCGAGGTTGCTCAGGATATCCATGTGAGGGTCCGTTCTAGACGAAGGCGTCAAGCGCCAGGTCGGCGGGGAAGGGTACGCCGAGGAGCCGGTCGAAGATGACATAAAGCACTGCCGGGCCCGCCGCGGCGAAGACAGCCGTCCAGCGCCACGACTCCCGGCCGAACACGCGAAGCCACAACAGGAGCATCAGCACGGCCGGGATGAAGAAGCCCACCAGTTCGAAGAGCACTATGAACGCGGCAAGGCTCGCGATGCCGGCCATTACCGACACGCTCCGGCGGCCCCAAGCCTCCAGCGGCTCATGTCCCGGCCACACGATCAGTGCCGCGGCGCTGAAGACGATGGCCAGCGAGATGGCGAACGGCCAGAGGCCAGGGGCAGGATTGTGCAGGGTGCCCAGCTTCAACTGCCATGACCCGGCCGCAGCCCCAAGGCCCAGCGCGAGCAGGACGAGCGGAGCGATTCTGCGCTGCCAGCGCAGGGCGCCGGTGCGGGGCCTTTCCGGTTCCCGGATTTCGGCGGCCGCTTCCACGGGAGTAGAAACCATGGGTTCACCCTTCTTCGTGCCGGCCGTCATTGGCCGGCGGTTGAGTCGTTGTTAGTTACTTCGCCAGGAGGGGCTCGTAGCGGGTGCGCATGTCGGCAAAAACCTGCTGGGTCGCTTCCGCATTTGAGAAGCTGTTCGGCACGAACCGGTCGCCGATCTGGCCGATGACTTCGGTGTCCTTGCTGCAGGTTTCGACGCCGCTTTCGAGTTTCTCCGAAACCTGCTGCGGCAGGCCCTTGGGGGCGAAGAGCCCGTAGACCGAGGTGGTCTTGACGTCGAAGCCGGCCTCCTTGGCCGTGGGAGCGTCGGGGAAGGCCTCCGAGCGTGCTTCACCGGCAGCAGCGAGCGGGACGAGGGCGCCGTCTTTCACCTGGGCCTCAACGTCGAGGTAGTCGTTGACGAATCCGGCGTCGATGTGGCCGCCCAGCAGGTTGGTGATGAGTTCGGCGCTGCCGGAGGTGGGAACCAGGGCGAACTCGATGCCGCTCTCCTTCTGCAGGCGCTTGAGTTCAGTGGCCAGCGAGCTGGTGGCGCCGGGAACACCGATGGAGATCTTCCCGGGGTTGGCCTTGGCGGCGTCGAACAACTCCTGCAGGCTCTTGTACGGGGAGTCCTTTGGCACGGCGAAAAGGGTGGGGATGGCTGCCATGGTGCCGAGGGCCTGGAAATCGTCCTGGGAGTAGGCCAGGTCGTTGCTCATCGGATTCAGGACCATAGGCCCGTTGGTGCTGAGCCCTACGGTGTAGCCGTCGGGTTTGGCGCCGGCCAGCTTTTGCATGGCCACTGCACCTGCTCCGCTGTCAAGGTTCTCCACCACGAAGGTGCCGCCCAGCAGCTTCCCGAGGCAGGCACCGTAGGCACGCGCCGTTGTATCCGAAGGCCCTCCGGCGGCATAGGGCATGACGAACGTAATGGACTTGGTCGGGTAGCTTTCGGATGATGCCTTGGAGGCACCGGAGCAGCCCGTGACGGAAAGCGAAAGGCCGGCGACAGTGACGGCAGCGAAGAACACGCGAGTCTTGTTCAAGGTAACCTCTGGTGGTTTCGGTCTGAAGTTGAGAGTGCACTCCGCAAGGAGTGCCCTCTCAGTAATACAGGATTGTGACCGGCGGCACAACCGCCTCCGGTGAAATAAATCATTCGTTGGGTGCTGCTGATTCAAGCCGGGAGACGCTCAGCGCCGCCCGGGGTTTCATGAAGGCGTCCCACAGCGGCCCGGTTGAGATCCACCGCAGCGGATCCATCAGGGCCAGGCTGCGCGGGACGAATACCTTGCGCCGCCGCGCGGCGATCGCGCCGACGAGAAGGTCGGCGCAGGTGTCCGTGCTGGACACCACGTTGAACGGCCACGGAAGGGAGCGGCTCTCCCCGGCCCGGCTTCCCGCCCCGGAAATCATGCCGGTGCTCACCCATGCCGGATGCGCGACGCCCACGTCAACGCCCTTATGGGCCAGTTCCAGCCGCAGCGCCCCGCCGAAGGCCTCCACGCCCGCCTTGGAGGCGGCATACGCGTTGGCCCGCGGAACATTCTTCAACGCGGCGGCCGAACTCATGAGCAGGTAGTAGCCCCGGTTTGCGGTGATCTCCTCCAAGGTGGCCTTGACGGTCCTGATCACACCGCCAAGATTGACGTCGACGATCCGCAGCAGGTCCTCGGTGCTGGAAACGGCCACCGTGGAGGCACTGCCGATCCCGGCGCAGGCAAAGACGATGTCCAGCCGGCCGAAGTGCTCAACTGTCCGCCGGGCTGCGGCCTGCAGGGACATTTGGTCCGTCACATCCGCTGCCGTGGCCAGATGGCCTTCTCCCAGAGTAGCGACCAACTGGTCCAGGGCTGGCTGGTCGCGGTCGACGAGGGATACGTGTGCTCCCGCGGCGGCCAGGCGCCGGGCCGTGGCCGCGGCGATACCGCCGGCACCGCCGGTGACCAGTACCACCTTGCCCCGCAGCCTGTCCGGCCCCCGCAATCGGTCCGCCCCGCTCCCGCCAGCCTCCGGAGGATTCAAGGATTGGAATCTCATCCCATGTACGACCCTCCGTTGACGTCAACCGTGACGCCCGTGACGAAGCCGTTTTCAGCGGCGGCCAGGTACTGGACGGCCTGGGCAACGTCATCGGCGCTGCCCAGGCGGCCCACCGGGATGCGGCTGAGATAGTTCCGGTTGACTTCGTCGGAGACGCCGGCGGCCATGCCGGCGTCGATCCGCCCCGGGGCGATGGCGTTGACGGTGATACCGAACGGTGCCAGTTCCCGCGCGAAGGAACGGGTCAGGCCCAGCAGGCCCGTCTTGGTCGCGGCATAGTGGACGCCGCCCAGCCTGCCGCCGTCGCGTCCTGCCAGGGAGGACATGTTGACGATCCTGCCGAATCCGGTGTTCTTCATGTGCGGTACCAGGGCCTGGATACCCAGGAACGGGCCCGTGAGGTTTACCGCCAGGACACTCGTCCACTCATCCAAGGGGACTTCGTCACCCGGGATCTTTTGTCCGTCCCGTTTCGGGGAGATGCCGGCGTTGTTGACCAGCACCGCAGGGGTTCCCGGGCTGGCCTCCACCGCCTCTGCGATCCGCTGCCAGTCGCCGGGCTCAGTGACGTCACACTGCATTGCCTGCAGGGATCCGCCCTGCGGATCCAGGTCCGCCCGGAGGCCGGCCAATGCGGAGTTTGATGCATCCACGGCGATCACCCGGTCCCCGCTGGCCAGGAATGACTCCACGATGCCGCGGCCGATGCCCCCGGCCGCGCCGGTGACGACGACTGTTCGGTGGTGCTGCTGGTTGTTACTCATGCTTTCTCCGTTCCTCGTTGAACGGGAGGCGGCCTTCTTCTCGGCAGTCTCCCCGTGGGGCCGTTAGCGCACTCCGGCCAGGGCTTCTTCCCTGGCTTCGTCCGTGGATCCGGCCAGATAGGGGTCGGGGTCAAAGGGCGCGTTGACTTGGCGGAAGGTATAGGCCGGTTCCGGCCATAGTGTGGTCAGCCGCCCGTTGCGGTGGTCAACGTACCAGCTGCTGCAGCCGCCGTCGAGCCATACAGTGCCCTGCGCCAGCTGGTCCACACGGTCCATGAAGGCATCCTCCGCTTCCCTGCTCACCTCCAGCGCCGGCACAGCGGCCTGGTCTCGGAAGTTCACCGCGCCCATGATGTAGTCGATCTGGGCCTCGGCGATGTAGACGGCGGAGTTGTGGCCCAGCCCGGTGTTGGGCCCGTTGATGATCCACAGGTTCGGGAACCCATGCACGGCGGTGGTGGCATAGGCCTGCATGCCGTTGGCCCAGCGTTCACTGAGCGGCTGGCCGTCGCGGCCGTAGATGCGGTAGGCAATGGGCAGATCTGTCGCTTCAAAACCTGTGCAGGCGATGATGACATCCAGTTCGTGGCTGCCTCCGTCCCCGCCGATAACACGGTTGCCCTCCACACGCGTGACGCCGCCGGTTTCCAGGTGGACGTGCTCCTGTGTGAATGTCGGGTAGTAGTCGCTGGATTTCAGGACCCTCTTGCAGCCGAACGTGTAGTCCGGGGTTAGCTTCCGGCGCAGTTCCGGATCCTCAATCTGCCGGTGGAGATGGTCCAGGGCGACCTGCGCTGCAGCGGAGACCAGCGTCGGGGTGCCCCGGCGCTGGGCGTAGCGCTCCTCATTGGACCAGAACATCTCCTCCCGCAGTTCCTGCATCACCTCGGGCATCTTTCGGAAAAGGCCCTTTTCCTCCTCGGTGTAGGCCCGGTCCGGACGCGGCGTCACGTACGGGGCCGAGCGCTGGAACACAACGACCTCCCCGGCGATCTTTGCCACCTCGGGCAAGACCTGGATGGCCGTGGCTCCCGAGCCGACGATGCCCACCCGCTTGCCCGCCAGGTCAATCCCGTCATTCCACTGCGCTGAGTGGAACACTTCGCCGGAGAAGTCGCTCAGTCCCTCGATGTCGGGCATCTTCGGCTCGGACAGATGCCCGACGGCGGTCACCAGGGTTTTGGCTGCAAACTCACCTTTGGGGGTGCTGACTTTCCACAGCGCTTCCGCCTCATCCCACCGGGCATCGGTCAGTTCTGCGCCGAACACGATCCGTTCAAGGAGGTTCTCTTCCCGGGCAACGCTGCGCAGGTAGCCGAGGATTTCCTCCTGGGGGGCGAACATCCGGGACCATTCAGGGTTGGGGCGGAAGGAAAACGAGTACAGCAGCGACGGCACGTCGCAGGCCGCGCCGGGATAGTGGTTGTCGCGCCAGGTTCCGCCCACGTCCTCCGCCCGTTCAAGAATGATGAATGAGCGTTCGCCCTCGCGGGCCAGTTTTGCGCCCATGCCAAGGCCGCCAAAGCCGGTGCCGACGATGATGACGTCTACCGGCGAACCGGCCGCGGGATAACCCATAGGGGTACTTTCCACTGTTCCTCCAATGTGTGTGTTGTTGCGTGCTGGTCCCGACGGGTCAGACAAAGAGTGCTTCCCGGATCCGGCCCGCAGGAGAGGCTGCGGGGTCCGTCACAAATTCGTTGATGAGCTGGAACAGCTGGGCCGGGCGCTCCTGCGGGACGGCGTGACCACTGTCGATGACCGCGTAGCGGGCGTTCGGAAGGCCTCCGAAAAGGAGCTGGGTCTGCCGGGCGGGCACCATCTGGTCGTGGGCGCCGGCAATGACCAGGGACGGAGCGGTGATCGCTGTCAGCCTGCCGCTCAGATCGGCAACGGCGTTGAGCCGCATCTGACCGGCAATCCCCTCCGGGAAGGTCCGGGCATCAATCAGGGCCTGGATGTCAGCGTCGCCCCGGCCGGCAAGGAAAGGGTGTCCATAGGCTGTCCAGGTGACGAACTCGCGCAGGAGGTCCTGATCCGACTCGAAGAGCCGCTTCCAGATCCGGTTGCGAAGCCGCTGCTGGGCGTCGGCCCTGACCCAACCGGCCACCAGGGTCAGGCTTGACACGCTCCCGGGGCGTGAAGCGGCGAGATCGGCCGCCACCAGGGCGCCCAGTGAGTAGCCGACCACATGGACCGGCTGAGCAGGAGCGCGGTGGTCGATGACGGCCGCAACCTGCCCTGACAATCCGTCGAGGGTCGGTTCCCCGGCAGGGCTCTGCAGGTCAACGGCCAGGACACGGTACCGGGCGGCAAGCATGGGAAAGAGGGTGCGGAAATGAGTCTTGGCGCTTCCGCCCGTTCCGTGGACCAGGACCACGGTGTCCCGGGAGTCTTCCGGTGCAAGCGTGTCATGGAAAGGAACCGAAAGGCCCCCGACGTGGACGGCACCCTCGTTTGCATCTGGATGAATCTTCAATTCCAATCCCTTCGAATTTGACTGGCCGGTGCTGATAACGATGAGGGGATCCGATCGGGTGCAGGCAACGCGCAGTCACGCGATATTGAAAGTGCACTCCGTGCGGATTACACTCTCATAAAAGCATAAGAGTGATACGAAGCACAATCGTTGGAAGGGAAACCATGAAGATTACCGGCGCGGTCCTGGAGACCGTCGGCTCCCCCCGTCCGTACGCCCGGTCCCGCCCGCTTTCCGTTGCGGAGCTTGACCTCGCCGGGCCGGGACCGCAGGAAGTCCTGATACGGATGGAGGCTGCGGGTATCTGCCACTCGGACCTCTCCGTGGTCAACGGCGACCGCCCCCGTCCGCTGCCCATGCTGCTCGGCCACGAGGCCGCCGGGACGGTCGTCGCTGTCGGCGCGGATGTCGATGACCTTGAACCGGGCCAGCGGGTGGTCACGGTTTTCCTGCCGCGCTGCGAGGAGTGCCCCAACTGCCGCACCGGGGGCAAGCTGCCGTGCAGCGTCGGTACAGAATCGAACGGGGCCGGAACGCTGCCAGGGGGGTCCACCCGACTGACGCGTGCCGGCCAGCCTGTCCGTCACCACCTCGGAGTCTCCGGGTTCGCGACCCATGCCGTGCTCAGCCGCCGCTCGGTTGTCCCGGTCGGAAGCGACGTGCCGCCGTCGGTCGCTGCACTTCTTGGGTGTGCGGTGCTGACTGGAGGCGGGGCCGTCATCAACGCGGGGAATCCCCAGGAGGGGCAGGACATCATGATCGTCGGCCTCGGAGGAGTCGGCATGGCAGCCCTGCTGACCGCCGTCGCAATCTCCTCAGCGTGGGCCGAACCCGCCCGGATCATCGGCGTCGATGCGAACCCGGACAAACTGATCACAGCGCGGGAACTGGGGGCAACAGAAACGTACTCGCCTGCCGAGGCCGCGGACCTGGGCATCCGGGCCCACATCGTCATCGAGGCGGCCGGCCACCCCCGCGCCTTCGAAACCGCGGTGCAGGCCACGGCGCCCGGCGGCACCACGGTGACTGCCGGACTGCCGGCTGCGGGAGTGCTGTCATCCATTGAACCGTTGGGGATCACAGCCGAGGCCCGCACCATCGTCGGTTCCTACCTGGGCTCCGCAGTACCCGCCCGCGACATCCCGGTCTACGCCCAGATGTGGCGCGAAGGAAGGCTGCCGGTCGAAAAACTGGCTTCGTCGGTGATCACCCTGGACAACATCAACGAGGCGATGGATGAACTCGCCGATGGAAATGCCATCCGCCAGATCGTGATGTTCAATTGAGAGTTATCGGCACCAGAACTGAACCCCGGCAGCTGCGAACGGCCGCCCGGTACCCCACCGCTGATAGGAACGTTAATAAAGGATGAAGACGATGACTTCGGAGGCCTCCGCAAGTGGTGCTCCCGTCGGGCTGCGCGAGAAGGCCCGGATCGAGCGTTACCAGAACATCCGCGCTGCAGCAGAACAGCTCTTCAACGAGCGGGGCTACGAGCACACCACCACCAAGGAGGTGGCCGAGCTTGCCGGGGTCGGGGAGGCCACCCTCTTCCGTTACGTCAGCAACAAGCACGAACTGCTGCTGCTGGTTATCGGCGAGCGCATGGATACGACGCTCCAGGCCATCGAAGACGCGGACAAGGAACTGGCCGCCAATACTTCCACCGCGCGGGACTATGTGGAGCGGATCTACGCCATCTTCCGTGCACGCGCCCGGTTCTACGCAACCGACCCGGAGAACGTCACGAGCTACCTGCACCACGGCTTCAAGGCCGGAAGCCAGCTCGGGGCCCAGAGCATCTCCCAGGGCGACAGGGTTATCGCCCTGATCGCCGCCATCCTCGACGACGCCAGGAAAGCCGGATATCTCAGCGCCGACGTCGACTCACTGATCGTTGCGCAGAACTGCAACGGAACCTATATCCACGAGATCCTTCGCACCCCGGCGCGCGGATTCCGCCCGGAGGATCTCTGGGAGAAACTCCGCGAGCGACTGCGCGTGCAGATCGAACCGCTTTTCCGGTTTTGAAAGATCCAGCGCCTGCCGGCAGGGCGTCCATCTGGGCCGAGAAGCAGGAGTCGCTTGACTGAGGTCGTCCAATCCGTTGTCCACCCCTAGAAAAGGCGTCCAGGGCTCGTGGTCCCGCAGGATGTGCTCCTGGCTTCCCTGTTACTGCGGGCTTTGTGGTCACAACCGCCGCCTACGCGATCCTGATGGCGGAAAGCGGCCTGGTCAGGCCCTCTGCAAATGCTGTTCGGTTACCGCGTTGACGTAACCGGCATCACTATCCTATTCTTGATGAAACGATTCAAGGGAAAGGGCTTTCCGAAACCCGGCACCTTCAAGGTCCCCGTCGACCGTCCGGAACACAACAGTTCCGGTTCCTTGCCAATGACGACGAAGGAATTCACCAGAATGAGCACCACCCCCGGGGAAACCCGTCCTATCCCGGAAGCCGGCGCTGGCCAGCGGGACCCGAAGAAGGCGGCGATGAGCGGCTGGATCGGGAGCGCACTCGAATACTACGACTTCGCGCTGTACTCGCTGGCAGCGACGCTCATCTTCCCCGCCATCTTCTTCCCCACCGAAAACCCGACCGTGGGGATCATCGCCTCGCTGGCCACCTATGCGGTGGGCTACGTCTCCCGTCCGGTAGGCGCCGTCGTACTGGGAGCATACGGTGACCGGCACGGCCGCAAGCAGGTGCTCGTCTTCGCCATGCTGCTGATGGGCTTCGCCACCTTCGCCGTCGGACTATTGCCCACGTACGGACAGGTGGGCATCCTGGCGCCAATAATGCTGGTGATCCTCCGCCTCATCCAGGGCTTCGCCGTCGCAGGAGAACTGGGCGGCGCCAGCGCGATGATCGTGGAGCACTCCCCCGACGCCAGGCGCGGCTTCTTCGCAAGCTTCAGCCTGCAGGGCACCCAGGTGGGCTCCATCCTGGCCACCGCCGTCCTGCTTCCCCTTGCAGCCATCCTGCCCGCCGACCAGTTCCAGGCCTGGGGCTGGCGCATCCCGTTCCTGCTCAGCGCCTTTGTGATCCTGGCGGGCTACATCATCCGCCGCCGGGTGCAGGAGCCGCCGGCGTACGTGGCCCAGACCGAAACGGGCAAGGCCAAGCAGCGGTTCCCCCTCGTTGACCTGGTCCGCAGCTACCCGTGGGTCCTGGTCCGCTGCATCCTGATGACCTTCACCAACGTGATCGGCATGGCAACGCTCATCTTCGGTGTCTCCTACGCCACGCAGAAGGGCTACGGCAACGGCTTCTCCAGCAGCGACTTCCTGTGGGTCACGCTCGTGGCCAACATCGCCGCCGTCGTCACCATTCCGCTGTTCGGCGCACTCTCGGACAGGATCGGCCGGCGGATGCTCATGGTTGCCGGCGGCGTCGGCGGTGGCGTGCTGGCCGGCGGATACCTGTGGGCCATCGAGCAGGGAAGCCTGGCACTGGTCTTCGTCTGCATCGTGGTCGTCCAGGGCATCTTCTTCCAGATGTGGAACGCCACCTTTGCCACGTTCTTCCAGGAGCAGTTCCCCATGCGGATCCGCGTCACAGGGTTCGCCGTGTCGCAGAACGTGGGCCTCATGATCGCATCGTTCTTCCCAAGCATCTTCACCGCCGTCGCTCCCCCGGGATCCGCCAACGTCCCCCTGGTCATCGGGCTGACCACGCTGGGTATCTGCGCCGTCGCAGCGCTCGCTACCCTCCTGTCCCCCGACACCAAGGGCAAGTCGCTCGGCGACCTCGAGACCCGCAAGGACGAAATTGAGGCGCCAGAGCCCGCTCCTGCCCGTGAAAGCGTGGCGGCGGGGTAACGGATGCGGCCGCGGGACGGGCTACCGCAAGTGGCACCCAAGGCCAAGCGGTCGACGGCGGGACTCCCCGCCGTCGACCGCTTTCGTTAAGAACGTCCTCGACGTCTTCAGGAGGAAACACTGCGGCTTACAGGGAAATTTGCCCAGCAGTCCGTCACACTTAGGAAGGCTATGGATTCTGGGTGATGCCGTCGTTGACTGCCGCCGCCCGGTCACCTGGGGCCGCATCATCATTCTCCGGAAGGCATCAACCATGACCCAGCAACACCCCGACGCGAACTCGGCCCCGCAGGAAAATTACGGCCCGCCTGTGCCCCCTCCTTACAACGGCGCCCAAGCTCCAACCCCGCCGCCCTTCCCCGGCCCGCAGTACTCTGCGCAGCCGCCAATGCCGCAGCCGCCGCAGTACTCAGGCCAGCCGCCCATGCCCCAGCCGCCCCAGTACTCAAGCCAACCGCCCATGCCCCAGCCGGGTTATGGTTACCCGCAGTCCAAGTCGAAGATCGCTGCAGGCCTGTTGGGCATATTTTTGGGTGGCCTGGGTATCCACCGCTTTTACCTTGGATATACAAAGATCGGCATCATCCAGCTCGTGCTCGCGATCGTCCTGAGTGTGCTGGGCTTGGGATTCCTCGCCTTGTGGGGCCTTATCGAGGGCATCATGATCCTCGCGGGCGCCGTCTACTTCCAGCGGGACGCCCACGGCGTTCCGCTCCGCAACTAGGCGAAGGAGACTGCACTTTGACTGAGATCATTCACGACAAGTATGAACAGCTCGAGCAAATCAGGGCCGGGCTCCTGCAGGGAGAAATCGTCTACGCCGTTTACGACTGCATCGGGGTCGGTACCGGCTTCGTGGGCATCACCAACATGCGCGTAATCCTCCAGGACAAGAGCTTCGTCGGAAACAAACTTGCCGTCGTGTCCGTGCCGTACAAGAACATCCGCTCCGTCTCGATGCTGTCCAACAAGTCGATGATGGGCAGGTTCGCGTCAACCTCCAGCATCGGAATCGACACGGGTGGCAGCATCAAGGAAGCGGACTTCCGCGGCGATGACAAAGCCAAGCACGCACATGACTTGATTCTCTGGAACATGCTGAACACGAAATAGCACTCAGCACGTAGAAGGGCGAACGGATGCTCCGGCCGCCCTTCTACGTCGAGGGAAGTGCCCGGATACCGGCGGCCCAGCCACCCATCGCGTTGTGGGGCAGGGCCGACCGGTTCCGGGGCCCTGACGGCGCCTCGACGTCCACTTTCATGCCGAGGCCGAGCCAAAGCCTTGTCGGCCTTGGCACAACGAACGTACTCTTATAGAGAACCAATAGTTCTCTAAACCGGGGCCCAATGGACCGCAAGCAGCGCCGCAATCCCGCAGTGTCCAACAGCCATTCGTGCGGCACTTCCGGGAATCCTGCCTGTGATGGTTCTGGGGGCCATTGGACCAACGGCCGCTCCGCCCCCCCTCTGTCCCCAGGGAGTCCCGGATGCCTGAAAAATTCACCGGGATGCTCGCCGACTTCGGCGCCGCGGACCTGGCGTTGGCTGGCGGAAAGGGAGCCAATCTCGGTGAGCTCGTGCGCCACGGCTTCCCTGTTCCAGCGGGCTTTGTGGTCACAACCGCCGCCTACGCCACCCTGCTGGGAGAAACCGGCCTGGGCGCCGAACTGGAAGGGTTGCTCGAAGCCGAAAACGCCGGAGCACGGATCCGCGCGCTGTTCGCCGAATCCCACGTGCCGGCGTGCGTCACCGCTGATATTGCGGCGGCTTACGCCGCGCTGGGCGGCGGTCCGGTGGCCGTGCGTTCCAGTGCCACCGCCGAAGACCTGCCAGGAGCCGCCTTTGCCGGGCAACAGGACACTTTCCTGAACGTTGTCGGCGAGCAGGCAGTGACCCGTGCCGTGGTGGAATGTTGGGCTTCGCTGTGGACGGACCGCGCCATCGCCTACCGGCAGCGCCAGGGGATCAACGCGCGGGAAGTGTCGATTGCCGTCGTCGTGCAGGACATGGTGCCGGCGGACACCGCGGGAGTCCTGTTCAGCGCGAACCCGGTAACCGGCGAGCGCGGTGAAATCGTGGTCGATGCCAGCCCCGGCCTGGGCGAGGCCGTGGTTTCCGGACGCGTCACGCCGGAACACTACGTGCTGGACCGTTCGGGCCGGACAAAATCGTTCATCCCGGGCGCCCATGAGGTTGTGATCCGGGCCCTTGCCGGCGGGGGCACCCGGGAGAGCGCCGGCACGGGCAGCCGGCAGGCTGCCCTCGGCACAGGGCAGTTGGCGGAACTGGCGCGGCTGGCAATACGTGCCCAGGATCATTTCGGCCGGCCGCAGGACATGGAATGGGCCATCGCCGGCGGGCGCCTGTACGTGCTCCAGTCGCGGCCGATGACCGCCCTGCCGCCGCAGCCACTACGCCTGAACCCGTTCCAGCGCCTGATGGGTCCGTTCTTCCTGGAGATGTTCCAGGAACGTCCGTATCCCCTGGACGTGTCCGGCTGGATGCAGCGCGGCATTCTGGCCATGCTGCACGGCATGGCCGGAAGCGTCGGCGTCGTCTTCCCGTCGGTGAACGACTTGCTGCCGGAGGAGGACGGCGTGGTGGTCCGGCTGGTTCCTCCGGTGCCGCACCCTACACTTCGCACGCTCGGCGCACCCGTTTCCGTGGTGCGCCGGGCCCGCCGGTTCAATCCGACCAGGTGGACCCGGGACAGCAGGTTCGCCACATTCCTGGAGAACGTCCGGCGACTCAACGCCCAGGACCCCCGGACCTTGGCCTGGCGAGGGGTGGTCGGGCTCGCGGAGGACGCCTTCGCCACGATGCGGGGGATCACCGAGCTGCGGATCTCGTACCTGCCGGGAGCTTTCCTTCCGCAGGCCAAGCTGCGCCTGATGCTCATGCTGCTGGGCAAGAGGCACCTTGCCCCGGCACTCATCGCCGGCGCGGAAACCCGCACCAGCCAGGCAAACCGTGCGCTGGAGGCCCTGGCCGACCAGGTCCGGTCCCAGGGCACGCTGGCCCGGGCCTTCACGGAACTGAAACCGGGCGAACTGCTTTCCCGGCTGGAGCACGATCCTGAATTCAAGGAATTCCACACACAATTCCAGGCATTCCTGGCAGAATACGGCCACCGTGAAACCGTCAGCGTGCTCTTGTCCAGTTCACCGACCTGGTCCGATGCCCCCGAGGTGGTTCTAGGCCTGGTCACCTCCATGATGGGAGAGCGGCGGCCGGCCGCAGACCAAACCGGCCAGGCCCTTGCGGAACTGAAACGTCATCCCGCCCTGCGGATCGCGGCCCTGCGGCGGCACCTGCTGTCCGCCGTCGACGCCGCAAAAGCCGGGACCGCCTTCCGCGAAGACAGCCACTTCTACGCCACCATGGTGCTGCCGCCGCTCCGGCGCGCGCTGTCCGAACTGGGCCGGCGGCTGTGCGATGCCGGGGTGCTGGCTGATGCGGCCGATGTCCAGCACCTGCGCTTTGAAGAACTGGCGGGAATGGACGACGGCGGCGCGCTGCCTGCCGCCGAGAGGGAACGCTACCGCCGGCTGGTGCTGGCCAGGGCCGCGAAACGCCGGGAACTGGAAGGCATTCCGCTGCTGGACACGGCAACGCTGTTCGCTCACATGCGTCCGGCGCCCGGAACTCTGGTGTCCGGCATGCCCGCCAGCCGCGGCCAGGCCACCGGGACGGTAAGGATCATTCGCGGGCCGGACGAATTCGGCCTGCTCCGCAGCGGCGAGGTCCTGGTCTGCCCCTACACCAACCCATCCTGGACTCCCCTGTTCCAGCGCGCGGCCGCCGTCGTGGTTGACGCCGGCGGGATCGCCTCCCATGCTGCCATCGTCGCCCGGGAATACGGGATCCCCGCCGTCATGGCCACCGGGTCGGGGACCCGTGACCTGCAGACCGGCCAGCTGGTCCTGGTGGACGGCACCCGCGGACAGGTCACGGCGGCTGCTGCGGAGCCGTCGTCGTGACCGCCGGAGCCGGTCCGGACCATCGAAAGCTGCCGCGCCGGCGCGGCGCGGTCCTGAACAACGCGATCTTCGATGCCGTCCTGGCAGAGATCGCCGAATCCGGATACTCTGCGCTGACTATGGACCGGGTAGCCGAACGCGCGCGCGCAAGCAAAGCCTCGCTCTACCGGCGCTGGCCCGGCCGCGCCGCCCTGGTACTGGACGCCGCCTACGCCTCTATGCATGGCCCGGACACCGTCCCGGACACCGGCAGCCTGCGGCTGGATACCTTGACCGTCATGCGGCAGGCTGCCCGGCTGCTGGAAGGGACCGTTGGACAGGCCGTTCGCGGAGTGTTGGGGGAGGCCTTGCAGAACCCCGAAGTTGCCGCAGAAGTCCGTGAGTTCACGCATGGAAACGCCAGCAGGATGATGCATGAGATCCTTGCCAGCGCCGTAAGACGGGGCGAATGCGATCCGGACCTCGTGACTGGCTTCAGGCTCGAGGCCGGTCCCGCCCTGCTGCGGCAACGGTTCATCTTCGGCTCCGGCCCCATCGAGGATGACTTCCTGGTGGGAATTGTGGACGAAGTGGTGCTGCCGCTGTTCGGCCTCGACCCGGGGCACACCTGGCGGGCACCTGAAACTGTAACTGAAGGAGAGCTGCGCCCGTGAAACCTTCCACCATTGTTTTCGACGTCAATGAAACCCTCTCGGACATGTCCCCCCTGGCAGGCAGGTTCGAAGAGGTAGGTGCACCGGCGTCCCTTGCCAAGCTGTGGTTTGCCACGCTGCTGCGCGACGGCTTTGCCCTCACCGCAGCCGGCGGCAAGGGGTCTTTCGCCGAGATCGGCGCAGAGGCCCTGCGCGGCCTGTTCGCCGGCATGGACCTTGACAGGGATCCTGACGCTGCGGTGGAGCATGTGATGGCAGGACTGGCAGGGCTTGGCCTGCACCAGGATGTCCCGGAAGGAGTGAAGGCACTCAAAGCTGCGGGGTTCCGGCTGGCCACCTTGTCCAACGGCGCTACCGGGGTTGCCGAGAAACTGTTCAACGACGCCGGGATCAGGGACAGCTTTGAACTGCTGCTCTCCGTAGAGGACGCGCCGGCTTGGAAACCGGCACGGGCAGCCTACGGGTACGCCGCATCCACGTGCGGCGCAGCGCCCGATGAGCTGCTGCTGGTGGCCGTTCATCCCTGGGACATCCACGGGGCCGCGAAGGCCGGCCTCGGAACCGCATGGATCAACCGGTCCGGCGTCCAGTACCCCAAGTATTTCCAGGCTCCGGACTACACCGTGCCGGCGCTGGACCAGTTGGCTGCTGCCCTGGCCTGAGATGGGCCCGGAACGCAACGGGCGCCGTTGGCATGTCAGGCAAACCCGGAACCCAGCACGTGAATGCAGTCAGCCGCGCCCCGAGCAGACTGGACAAACTTCCCGCAGGAGACCCTCGACCGGCTCTGCCCTTAGGGCGGATGCCGCGGGACTCCTGCGGCACCCAGGGAGCGCCCGCCGCAGGGACTGTCCGCCCGCCGTCGGACGTTCTTCAGGCTCCACGCGGAGTGATCCTGGCGCAGCACTGCCCCGGGCTGTTGTTGGCCGCAACCCGCTCTTCCGGCTCGCCGCTGCCGGCCGCCGCCCCGCTGAGAAGGGCCCCGTTCATGGCACAGACGACACCGGGGTGCCCCTCCGAGAGGCGGTGGAAGGGGCAGTTGGGCAGCGTGAACCCGCCGCTGCCGTCGGGATTGGGACGGTAGCCGAAAGCGACGAGGAAGTCCTCCAGGCCCTGGCTGTCCGCGGCCAGCGCCTTCCCCTTGGCATAGGCGGTGGCGAGGAGAACGTCACGCACCGGCTGGTTGGTTGCCGCCGCCTCGTCGATGGCCGCTGCCATCAGCTCCCCGGCGAGGTCGTAGTTCCTGTCCGGCACCGAAACGCCCACTTCACGGGCAGCGGCCCGGTACACCTTCGAGGGGCGCCCGGACCCCGGCCCGGACTTTCCGGCCGGCTTGTGGAACTCCACGGCAAGCAGCCCGTCGGCCACCAGCCTGTCCAGGTGGAATGACACGGTACTCCGGGGAAGGTCCGTGGCGTCAGCAGCTTCGTCCCGGCTCAGCGCGGCAGGAGCAGCGAGCACCAGCTCATACAACTGCCGCCGCTTTTCGTCCCCGAGGGAGGACAGCGCCACCACCCGGCGTGCCCACGGAAGCCTGGTCATGCCCGCACCTCTTTCTAAAAAGATTCCTCTTGTTTAAATCTACGGCACTTTCTAAAATCAAGATATCTACTTTTAGAAGGAGTCCATCATGACAACAAGAGCAGCCCGCACGCCGGCGCAGGCACAGGACCAAAGAGGGGAACACCAGGCCTTCCTTTTGCTCCGCACGGTCTTCACGGTTGCACCTATCGTTTTTGGGTTGGACAAGTTCACCAACCTGCTGGTCGACTGGACGATCTACCTCGCCCCGGTGGCCACGTCCATCGTGCCCCTGCCCGCCCAGACCATCATGTATGTGGTGGGCGTCGTCGAGGTGATAGCCGGCATTGCCGTCGCTGTGCGTCCGCGGTTCGGCTCACTGCTCGTGGCCGTCTGGCTTCTCGGCATCATCGTCAACCTCCTGGTTCTCGGCGGCTTTTACGACGTGGCATTGCGGGACTTCGGGCTCCTGGTCGGCGCACTGGCCCTGCACCGGCTCTCCCCGGGGACAGGCATCTTCAGGTGAGCTGAAATGGACTGGCAAGGTGGGCGCTGGGCCCACTCGTGCAGGCCCGGCGTCCAGCCCGCCATTTCGAATACGATCTTGTGATGGCCCGCCTCATCGCTCCGGACGTTACTTACCACTCCTCCTGGCTGGAAGGAGCCGTTGAGTTCGACGGCGCCCGGCGTGACGGCGGAGGCGCCGAGGACTGGCCCCTGGAGCAACTCAAAAATCCCCAAACTTTCGGCCGCTTCGTGGACGCGCTACTTAGAGACGCACTGCCGGAGACCCCGCGCAAGCCGGGGCATGTGCCCTGCACCTACCTGTGGATCGTTGAAGGCAGCACGTTCCTTGGCTCACTCGCCATCAGGCACGAGCTGACCGACTTCCTCCTCAACGAGGGCGGGCACATCGGCTACAGTGTCAGGCCCTCTGCACGGCGCCGCGGCCATGCAGCCAGGGCGCTGGCTGATGCCCTGCCGATCGCCCGGGAACTTGGAATCCAGCGGGTCCTCCTCACTTGCGATGAGGATAACGCAGGCTCCCGGGCCACCATCGAAAAGAACGGCGGCGTTCACGAGGACACCCGCAACGGCAAACGCCGCTACTGGATCGACACGGCGTAACCGGTCCGCGGAGGACAGGGCTGCGGTTGGAAGTCGCGATGCGCGTTCATGCTCCAGGCGTTGGTCTGCGCTAATCCGAGGGCAGGGGGCTGGCCTGGATGATGATGTTGGTCCCCCACAGATCCTCGGTAAAGCAGGTGATCAGGACAAGCCTGCCCGGGACCCTGTCCCAGATCGCGCTGTCCCTCAGGGTGTCCTTGTACTCCGTGGTGATCTCATCGACGGTGAAGACCAGCGGCCCTTGCGCCGTGGATACGGTCAGCCGATCGCCCGGCTGCGCGCGTGAACTGATCCCGTTGAAGGGGGAAGGACGCCCCTCCCAGCTGTGCCCGACGATGTACGTCGTGTTGGTGGAGCCTGGACCAGGTGTGCCGTACGGGGTCAGCCAGTAAGCGTCCGGAGTAGGGGGAGGAACAAGGGAGCCAAGGCTCGCCTCCTGCTCCGTAAGAGAGAGCGGCAGGACGGCTTGGTCCATCTCCACCGCGGGGTAATCGATGTGCACGGGCGGCGAGGCGGCAGCTTCCTGCAGTGGACGATGTTCCACCGAGGGGGACGGCGGCTCTGCGGCAGCCGACAGAGACGATTGCGGCAGGGCCTCTCGACTCAGGGTCTGCGCGGACCCGCCGCCCAGGATTGCCGCCGCTAAGCCTGCCGCCCCCACGAGGGAGAGGACGGCTTTCCGCCGCAAGCCCTTGGTCCTAACTACTCCGACGCCTTCCGAGCACCAGCCTGGCTGCAAAGACGATGGCCGCGGTCACGGCAAGGGCCGCCATGACTATTCCGAGTGCCTCCTGACCTCCAACTGGGAGGCCCGCGGCCGTATCAATGTTCGTGCCCTGGTTCCGTCCCCCCGCACCAGTACCGGCCAGCGGGACAGCTGCTGCAGGGGCGGAGGAACTGGCGCCGTTGGCACCTGGCCCATTGCCCGCTGCTCCACCTGCTCCACCTGCGGCTGTCGCCGTCGGGCTGTCGACGGTTGTTGCAGTCGGCGTCGCTGTGGCGGACCCTGATGCTGTCTCCGTAGCAGTTGGTGTGCTGGTTGCAGTCGCCGTCGCAGTCGCAGTCTCAGTCGGGGAGGCCGTCTCCGTGGGCGTTGCCGTGGCCGTCGGTGTGCCCGAAATGGGCGGTGTGGTTGCGGCTGGCGTGCAAGCCGGGTTGGTGATCACGTTTGTGTCCAGGGAGACCTGACCGTTACGGGCGAGAACCCGGCCCTCCACAACGGCGTTGGTCTCCGCTGTTATGGAGGTGAGGGCAAGAATGGAACCTTTGAAACTCGATGCGGTACCCAGGGTGGCCGAACTGCCTACCTGCCAAAACACATTGCAGGCCTGGGCGCCGTTGGTGAGGATGACGCTGCTGGCTGACGCGGTGATCAAAGTCGACGCCACCTGGAACACGAAGACGGAGTTGGGGTTGCCCTGCCCGTCCAGGGTGAGCTGTCCGCTGAGGGCCAGCGAACTGGTGGACCTGTAGACACCTTCAGTCAACGTCATGCCCACAAGGTCCCCTGCAACGCTGGTGGTCAACGGCTGCCCTGCTGCGGCGTTATAGGCAGTGGTCAGGTCCGACTGCGCTTGCACCGCAACCGCATCTGCCGCGTGGATGGCCCCCGCCGTAATCCCTGGCGGAAAGCCTGTGATTGCAGTCCCGGGGCTGACGCCCAGGTCCCCCTGGAGGGTGGATGGGCCGGTGTTGGTCACGGCGGAGCCGGCGAGGACGGAGTAGGAGGTGGCAGTGCCCAAACCCACCGGCGTGGCAGCGAAGGCGGGTGACTGCTGCCACACCAAGGCGACCGCCAGGATAACGGCTCCGGCTGCACCCCCTGCCATTGCTGTTTGCCGGCGCCGGGATGCCCCCGAGGTGTGTCGTTGTGACCCGCGTCGTTGCGCAGAGCAGTGTTGCATGGCAGTTCCTTCCCCCAGCGGGCAAACGCCCCAAAGCACTGCCTGACAAATTGTGAGGGAGCGATACCTGCGGACTCTACGCTTCAAACGGTGGTCCGCCTACGGTCTCCGCAAACCGCGGGAAGACCCCGGAGGAACCTGGGAACGGCCGGCGCGGTCCCTAGTCCCCATCGTGGCTGGTCAGGGCGGGCTCCCGCGCCAATCCCAGGCCCTTGAGGGCGCACCTGGAACCCAAAAGAATTATTCAATTCCCTGGATGTGTCGCGGTTGCAGAGCATTTCCGCCGAACGTTCCGTCCCTAACCCGCCGGCCGCAGCGACGTGATCATCCGCTTGATATCCGCATACTCCGGCGTCCCCGCATACAGCTTCGCCTTCTCCAGGTACGGCAGCGACGGGTCGCCCGGCGTCAGGTTCAGCTCGGGGTTGTAGAACGCCCCGAACGTGGCGGCGTTGGGCGGCCAGTTGAAGAAGTGGAACATGTAGCAGGCAGAGTCACCTTCGGGAAGGGGCGCGGTGGTGATGCCGTAGGCCGCCGCCGGGGTATCCGGCGGGCCTGCTGCGATGTCGTTGCCGCGGGTTTCGAAGGTGTACCGCGGAACGGTGCCGTATTGCGCCAGCTGCGGCATCTCCTGCGATTCGAGGACCGAGTAGGGGTACTTTTCGGTGCACGTGGAGCCGGTGGCCATGTTGGTGCGCAGCGTCGCCAGCAGCCGCCCATCCTCGCTGGTCACCTCGGCGAATGCCCCGCCGCCCTCGGCCAGCTCCCCCGCCGGGTCCTTGATGTTCCATGTGGAGGGCAGGTCGAACGCCAGGTCGCCGGCCGCCGTGGTGTAGGTGGTCCAGGAAGCCGACGGCGAGGCAACAGAGGGGCCACCGGAGGCACTCGGCGAGGGTGCCGCCGTCGTCGTTTGCGTGCGGGTGGCGCTTGCCGTTGCGGTAACGCCCGACGACGTCCCCTGCGGTTGGCCGGCTTGCCCGCCGCACGCGGTGAGCAGCGAAAGCGAAAGAAGTAGTGCCGCGCCCGGCCGCGCTGACCGTTTCATGACATCTACGTCCCCTTCAACGCACCCTGCGGTGCGGGCTGCTTCGGCGACCGGACCGCAACGATGGTGAACACGAAGGCGATGACTGCCGTGACCACCAGCAGCATGAGGCCGATGAAGTAGCTGTTGTCCGCTGCGTTGTAGGTGGCTCCCATGACCAGCGGCGGGAAGTAGCCGCCCATTCCACCGGCCGCGCTGACAATGCCGCTGATGCTGCCCACCTTCCCCTGTGGCGCGAGCCTGCCCACCCAGGCAAACACGCCACCGGCGCCCAGGCCGAGCGATGCCGCCATGGCCACGAAGGTGAGGCCTGCCGGGATCTCGCCGTCGGGCCGCAGGTTCACGATGAAAGCCAGGACCGCGATGCCCGCCAGCGACGTGAGGACCACTGGCTTGGACCCGATTTTGTCCGCGACCGCTCCCCCGATGGGCCGGAACAGGACCGCCGCCAGGGCGAAACCCGCAGTCCGGGTGCCTGCAGCAGTGGGATCGAACTGGTAGATATCCCGGAGGTACGTGGGCAGGTACGTGGCGAAGGAGACGAACCCGCCAAAGACGATGGCGTAGAGGAAACACAGCTTCCAGGTGACGGCGAGCCCGGCCGCATCCTTGAGTTTCGGGATCACCGGCGCGGTGTTCCGCTTCCAGTCCGGGGACTCCTTCAGGTTGAACCAGATCACGGCCCCCATCACCACCAGCAGCCCGGCAATCAGCAGGTGCGTGGGCAGGTAGCCGATCCAGGTCACCAGGCGCGGGGTCAGGAAGGCCGCCAGCGCGGTCCCGCCCATCCCGGCGCCGAAAACGCCCGTCGCGAAGCCGCGCCGTGAGGGTTCGTACCAGGCGGAAACGAAGGGGATTCCGACGGCGAACACGGTACCTGCAATGCCCAGCAAGAGGCCGGCGCCCAGCACCACGGCGTAGGAACCGAGGGTGCCGCCGAGGGCCACCAGCAGGACGGGCGGGACACTGCCAAGCAGGACAACCGTGAACATGACCCGGCCGCCGTAGCGGTCCGTGAGGGCGCCCATCGCGATCCGGCCCAGCGCTCCCACAAAAATGGGCATGGCCACCAGCACCGCTGTGGAGGTTGGGTCCAGCCCCATCCCCTGGGTGTAGCGCGCGCCCAGCGGCGCCACGATGTTCCACGCCCAGAAGGCGGTGACCGAGGCGGCAGTGGCCAGGGCCAGGTTCCGTCCCTTGCCCGGGTGGGAGGTTTCAGTGGGCTGGGCGGCTGCGGCCATTGTCTTCTCCTCTCACCGGTTCCGGGTGTCCCGGTCCTGGGTCCCGACGGCGGACCAGCCGCGCCGGGCGCTGGGGGCGTTGGGATTCTGCGCGGCCTTGCCGCCCGCCCCGGTTCCGGCCCTCCGGCCCGGGCGTCCACCGGCCGCAGCACCTGCCTTCACCCGGTCCCGCGAGCGGTACACGATGTACGGGCGGAAGAGGTAGTGGAACGGTGCAGTGAAGGCGTGGACCAGCCGGGTGAACGGCCAGATGATGAACAGCGCCATCCCCACCAGCGTGTGCAGGTGGAAGGAGAACGGCGCGGCGGCCATGGCTGCGATGTCCGGCTGGAAGATGAACAGCGAACGGAACCACGGAGCCACGGTTTCGCGGTAGTTGTGCGCGTGCTCGCCCTCGAACACGCTGGCCAGCGTGGTCCACAGGCCGAACACGATGGCGGCAGTGAGGACCACGTACATGGTTTTGTCGTTCTTGGTGGTGGCCATGAACACGGGCCCGGTGGTGCGGCGCCGGTAGATCAGCAGGACGATCCCGCCCAGGGTTCCCACGCCCGCGATCCCGCCCACGAACAGGGCGTTGAAGTGGTAGAAGTCCTGGCTCATCCCCACCGCCTCCGTCCAGGACATCGGGATAACCAGACCGAAGAAGTGCCCGGCGATCACGGCGAGCAGGCCGAAGTGGAACAGCGGCGAGGCGATCCGCAGCAGCCTGGATTCGTAGAGCTGGGAGGACCTGGTGGTCCAGCCGAACTGGTCGTACTTGTACCGCCAGACCAGCCCGCCCGCCAGGCCCACCACCATCACGTAGGGCAGGACACCCCACAGCACAGTGTCCAGGGCAGAGAGTTCGACGGCGGCCCCGGGCTGTGTTTCAAAAGGCAGCGTTTCAAAGGTCACCATGGTCAGGCCCCCTTCACGGGCAGCAGGCGCGGATCGTAGGGGTCAAGGCCAACCGCCTCGGTGGGTGGCCCGTAGCCCGCCATCCGCATCACGGCCTGTTCGTCGGCCGGCGACTTTCCGGGGAGCGTGGCGCAGATGGCCGCCAGGATCCTGGCGTGCGGCAGCTTGTCCCGCAGCAAGCCGAACTTCAGCATCTCCAGACTGGGCCGGTACCGGATCAGCAGCTCCCGCCCCGCGGAGAAGTCCACCAGCGCCGTGTATTCCAGCACCATGGGCAGGTAGTCCGGCAGCTCTCCCTGGGTGTCCACCAAAATGTCGCTTTGCCGGTAGGCCTTCTTGAAGCTGCCCAGCACTTCGCCGCGGCGCCGGGTGTCCCCGTCCGTCCAGTAGCTCAGGTGCAGGGCGTGGCGACGGCTGAGGTCGAACTCCCGCACGTAGTGTGCCTGGCTCTCCATCAGCGGAGTGGATTCCAGTGCGTCCAGCACCTCCTGGAAGGGTTCGGCGGCGGCCGGGAACTCCGCGAGCGCGGCGCGCATGAGCGGGACCTTGGCCAGGAGGTCCTCGTCCGGGTAGGACAGGCACCACGCGCCGGCCATGTACGCCACCTGGTCGCGGCGGCTCACGGCTGGTCCTCCGCCGCGGCCAACGTGCCCGGCTCCGGCCCCTTGTCCGGGAAAAGGCCCGGCGGTGCCCCCCGGCCGTCCCAGTTCAGCAGGTTCACCCTGCCCTTCAGGCTGGTTCCCGCTGATACCTCACCGCTGGTCTGCCGGTCGCGCAGGGCGTTGAACGTGTCCACCGCAACCGGCACCGGCCTGCCGCTCGCCTCACCGAACGGCGAGGAATCCTGCATGCCCGGGCCGCCGTCGAAATCCAGCGAGCAGCCCATCTCCTCCAGGTCGTGCGCCTGCTCCACGTGCGCCTTGGGGATGACGTACCGCTCGTCGTACTTGGCGATGGCCATCAGCCGGTACATCTCGTACATGGCCTGCCCGTCCATGCCCACGGCCTCGGCGATGGACTCGTCCGGATCGTTGCCCAGGCTGATGCCGCGCATGAACGCACGCATGGCCGCAAGCTTCTTCAGCACCGCGGTGACCCGGTCCGCGTCCCCGGCGGTGAAGAGCTCGGCGAGGTACTCCACCGGGATCCGCAGCGCATCAATGGCGCCGAACAGGTGGCCGTGGTCCTCGCCGTCGTGCCCCTGGTCCCGCAGCAGGTCCACCACCGGGGACAGCGGCGGCACGTACCAGACCATCGGCATGGTCCGGTACTCCGGGTGCAGCGGCAGCGCCACCTTGTAGACCTTGGCGAGGGCGTACACCGGCGAGCGCCGGGCGGCGTCGATCCAGTCCTCCGGGATGTCCTGCGCCCGGGCCTCGGCCTGGACGGCGGGATCGTTAGGGTCCAGCAGGACGTCCATCTGGGCGTCGTAGAGATCCTTCGGGTCGGTGACGGACGCCGCCGCGGTGACCGCATCGGCGTCGTACAAAAACAGCCCCAGGTACCGCAGCCGGCCCACGCAGGTCTCCGAGCACACCGTGGGGATCCCCACCTCCACCCGGGGGTAGCAGAAGGTGCACTTCTCGGCCTTGCCGGTCTTGTGGTTGAAGTAGATCTTCTTGTACGGGCAGCCGGTGACGCACTGCCGCCAGCCGCGGCACTTGTCCTGGTCCACCAGCACAATCCCGTCCTCCACCCGCTTGTAGATGGCGCCGGAGGGGCAGGAGGCCATGCAGGACGGGTTCAGGCAGTGCTCGCAGATCCGCGGCAGGTAGAACATGAACGTCTGCTCGTATGCGAACTTGATCTTGTCCTCGGACTCCCGCCGGACCTTCTCCACCAGCGGGTCCAGGTGCCCGTTCTCCGCGGAGCCGCCCAGGTTGTCGTCCCAGTTCGCGGACCAGGTGACCTTGGTGTCCTCCCCGGTGATCAGGGATTTGGGCCGCGCCACCGGAAAGTCGTCGCCCAGGGGCGCGTCCACCAGGGTTTTATAGTCGTACGTCCAGGGCTCGTAGTAGTCCTTGAGCTCGGGCTGGACCGGGCTGGCAAAGATGCCGAACATTTTCTTCACCCGGCCGCCGGCCTTGAGCACCAGCCTGCCCCGCTTGTTCAGCGCCCAGCCGCCGCGCCACTTGTCCTGGTCCTCGTACCTTCGGGGATACCCCTGCCCGGGGCGGGTTTCCACGTTGTTGAACCAGACGTACTCGGTGCCTGCCCGGTTGGTCCAGGCCTGCTTGCAGGTCACCGAACACGTGTGGCAGCCGATGCACTTGTCCAGGTTCATCACCATGCCCATTTGAGCCATGACCCGCATCAGTACTGCACCTCCTGTGAGCGGCGGCGGACCGTGGCCACCATGTCGCGCTGGTTTCCGGTGGGGCCGAGGTAGTTGAACGCGTACGCCAGTTGCGCGTAGCCCCCGATCAGGTGCGAAGGTTTCACCAGCAGCCGGGTGACCGAATTGTGGATGCCGCCGCGCCGCCCGGTGGCCTCCGACTTCGGCACGTCGATGGTGCGCTCCTGGGCATGGTGCACGTACACCACACCGGCGGGCATCCGGTGGCTGACGATCGCCCGGGCCACCAGGACTCCGTTGATGTTCAGGCATTCCACCCAGTCGTTGTCCCTGACCTGGATGGAATCGGCGTCCGCCGGGCTCATCCACACCGTGGGCCCGCCGCGGGACAGCGAGAGCATCAGCAGGTTGTCCTGGTATTCGGAGTGGATGGACCACTTGGAGTGCGGCGTCAGGTACCGGACCACCACCTCCAGCTGCCCGTTCCGGCCGAGTTTGGGTTCGCCGAAGAGCCGGTGCATGTCCAGCAGCGGCCGGTAGATGGGAAGGGCTTCGCCGATGTCCGTGAGCCAGTCGTGGTCCAGGAAGAAGTGCATCCGGCCGGTGAGGGTGTGGAAGGGCTTGAGCCGTTCGATGTTGATGGTGAACGGGGCGTAGCGGCGTCCGCCGGTTTCCGAGCCGGACCATTCCGGCGAGGTGATCACGGGCACCGGGGCGGCCTGGGTCTGGGCGAAGGTGATGAACTTTTCCTCCGAGCCCTCGGCGAGGTCCGCCAGCTTCCTTCCGGTCCGGACTTCCAGGTCCTTGAAGCCCTGCACGGAAAGCATGCCGTTGGTGGTGCCGGAGAACGCCAGGATGGCCTCCGCCATTTTGGCATCGGTGTCCAGGGCCGGCCGGCCGTCCGCGGCGCCGCCGAGCATCACGCCGTTCGAGTGGCTGAGCCGGCTCAGCGGGCCGTCCAGTTTGTAGGTGACGTTCTTGACGGTGAAGCCCAGCTTGTCCGCCAGGGGCCCGACGGCGGCCAGCTTGTCCGCGATGGCCGTATAGTCCCGCTCCACCACGGAAAAGACGGGCATGTTCTGCCCGGGGACGGCGGGGATGTCCGGCTTCCGCCAGTCGCGGACCGTCCCGCCGGGCTGGGCCAGCTGGCCAGGGGTATCGTGCTGCAGCGGCACGCTCACCAGGTCGCGCCGGACGCCCAGATGGGTCCTGGCCAGCCGGGAGAACTCGCGGGCCAGCAGGTGGAAGGTGTCAAAGTCGGTCTTGGTTTCCCAGGGCGGGTCGATCGCCGGGGTGAACGCGTGGACGAACGGGTGCATGTCCGTGGAGGAGAGGTCGTGCTTTTCGTACCAGGTGGCGGCGGGAAACACGACGTCGGACAGCAGCGTGGTGGAGGTCATCCGGAAGTCGGCGGAGACCAGCAGGTCCAGCTTCCCTTCGGGCGCCTTCTCGTGCCATTTCACGTGCGTGGGTTTCAGCCCCTCCGCGTGGTCCTCGCCCAGGACGTTGTTGTGGGTGCCCAGCAGGTTCCGGAGGAAGTACTCGTTGCCCTTCGCCGAGGACCCGAAGAGGTTGGAGCGCCAAAGGACCAGGGTGCGCGGCCAGTTCTCCGGGGCATCCACGTCCTCGATGGCCGGGTTCAGGGTCCGGTTCTTCAGTGCGTCCGCGATGTAGCCGGGGGTGTCCTTCGCAGTGCCGGCGGCGACGGCGGCCTCCGCCTCGTCGGCGAGGTCCAGGGGATTGCGGTCGAACTGCGGGTAGAACGGCATCCAGCCAAGCCTTGCGGACTGGGCTATGGCGTCCGCGGTGTGCAGGCCGTCCAGGGCGCCGGTGGACAGCGGGGACTTCAGCGCGTCCGCGGAGTAGCCGTCCTGGCGCCACTGGTCCGTGTGCATGTACCAGTACCCGGTGCCGATCATGGTGCGCGGCGGCCGGGACCAGTCCAGGGCATTGGCCAGCGACACCCAGCCGGTGATGGGGCGGGTCTTTTCCTGCCCCACGTAGTGCGCCCAGCCGCCCCCGTTCCGGCCCATGCAGCCGGTCAGCATCACGAGGGCCAGCACCGCCCGGTAGGTGGTGTCGCCGTGGAACCACTGGCAGATCCCGGCGCCCATGATGATCATCGACCGGCCCCTGGACTGCTCGGCGTTCCGGGCGAACTCGCGGGCCACCCGGATGCAGGCCTGCGCGGGGACGGACGTGATCTCCTCCTGCCAGGCCGGGGTGTACGGGGTGGCGGCGTCGTCATACCCCGCGGCCCACTCTCCGGGCAGCCCTTCGCGGCCCACGCCGTACTGGGCGAGCATCAGGTCGAACACCGTGGTGGCCAGCTGGCCCTCCACCTCGATCACGGGCACCCCGCGCCGGAGCACGCTGCCGGTGCCGTCCGCCTGCTCGAAGCACGGCAGCAGGATCTCGGCGCTTTCACCCGAGACCTCCCGCAGGGACAGTGCGGGGTCCATCCCTTCAAGGTCCAGGTTCCATCTGCCCTCTCCGCTGCCGGAGTAGCGGAATCCCATGGAGCCGTTGGGGACGGCCGGTCGGCCGGCCTTCTTGTCGAACAGAACGGTGCGGAACGCCGCGTCCTCAGCCCCGGACTCCGCCGGGATGTCACGCGCGGTGAGGAATTTCGACGGCGTCAACGCGCCGTCGTCGCGCTTTTCCAGCCTAACCAGGAACGGCAGGTCCGTGTACTGCTTGACGTAGTCCGTGAAGAAGGGAACCTGCCGGTCCACGAAGAATTCCTTGAGCATCACGTGCCCCATGGCCATGGCCAGCGCGGCGTCGGTTCCAGCCTGGGCGGGGAGCCACTCGTCCGCGAACTTGGTGTTGTCCGCGTAGTCCGGGCTGACGGTGACCACCTTGGTGCCGCGGTACCGCACCTCGGCCATCCAGTGCGCGTCCGGGGTGCGGGTGACCGGAACGTTGGAGCCCCACATCATGAGGTAGCGGGCGTCCCACCAGTCGCCGGATTCGGGGACGTCGGTCTGGTCTCCGAACACCTGCGGGCTGGCCACGGGAAGGTCCGCGTACCAGTCGTAGAAGGAGGTCATCACCCCGCCGATGAGCTGGATGAAGCGGGTTCCCACCGCGTGCGAGACCATGGACATCGCGGGGATGGGCGAGAAGCCGGCGCAGCGGTCCGGGCCGTAGGTCTTGATGGTGTTCACGTGCGCCGCGGCCGCGATTTCGATGGCTTCCTGCCAGGACACCCGGACCAGCCCGCCCTTGCCCCGGGCCTGCTGGTAGCGGCGGCGCTTCTCCGGGTCGGCGGCGATCTCGGCGAACGCCAGCACCGGGTCTCCCAGCCGGGCCTTGGCCTCGCGGTACATCTCCACCAGCACGCCGCGGGCGTAGGGGAAACGGACCCGGGTGGGCGAGTACGTGTACCAGGAAAAGGCAGCCCCGCGGGGGCAGCCCCGCGGTTCATATTCGGGACTGTCGGGGCCCACGGAAGGGTAGTCGGTCTGCTGCGATTCCCAGGTGATGATGCCGTCCTTGACGAACACCTTCCAGGAGCAGGAGCCGGTGCAGTTCACCCCGTGGGTGGAGCGGACCACCTTGTCGTGGCTCCACCGGTCGCGGTAGAAGATATCCCCCTTGCGGCCACCCTCCCGGAAAACTGCCCTGCCGTCGTCGGTCTGGTCCCACTTCGTAAAGAACCTGCCCAGCTTCAGCATTGCATCCGATGCCGGCCCGTCCACCCCCGCGACAAAACGCTCCTCAGCCATGCTGCCACCGTAGGTGCGGCGCGGCTGGTCCAGTAGGGTCTTTCGACTGGTTGCAGCTGCTTGGTGGCAGGACTAGGCTCTGGTCGCCTGCCGGGCGCCTGCGCCGGAGCGCTTCCCGCCCTAGGCTGGACTTCGGACACACTGGACAGGAGGCTGCGGTGGCTGAGACGACGTTAGCCAAGGCGGGCGTGGCGGAGCTGATGGCCGAACTGGCCGGGCTCGAGGACCCGAGGGCGCGCGAGGTGAACGAGAGGCACGGGGATGACCACGGCGTGAACCTCAGCAAACTGCGTGCCATCGCCAAGCGGCTGAAAACCCAACAGGAACTTGCCGGTGACCTCTGGGCCACCGGCGATACCGCGGCGCGGCTGCTGGCGCTCCTGGTTTGCCGGCCGAAGGCGTTCGGGCGTGGCGAACTGGATGCGATGCTGCGGGAGGCGCGGGCGCCCAAGGTGCAGGACTGGCTGGTGAACTACGTGGTGAAGAAGAACCCGCACGCCGAGGAGCTGCGGGTGGCCTGGCTGTCCGATCCTGATCCGGTAGTAGCAAGTGCCGGCTGGGCGTTGACAAGCGAGCGCGTGGTGAAGGCGCCTGACGGCCTGGACCTTGAGGGGCTGCTGGACGTCATCGAGGCGGAGATGAAGGACTCCCCGGACCGGCTGCAGTGGGCCATGAACACCTGCCTGGCCCAGATCGGCATTGGGCACCCCGGGCTCAGGGCCCGCGCGCTGGAGATCGGCGAGCGCCTGGAGGTGCTCAAGGCCTACCCCACTCCCCCGGGCTGCACCTCACCGTTCGCCCCCGCGTGGATCAACGAAATGGTGCGCCGGCAGGCGGGGCACTAAGGGCCGTCACCGGAAGTCGGCCGTTGATTCCTTCGCCACTTCCAGGAGCGTGGTTTGGAAGGCAATCTCGGCTGCGGCCCGCACCCTGTCGTGACGGTGCGCGAGCAGGACCCGCCTTGAGGGTGCGGTAGTGCCCAGGGAGACGATGCTGACCCCCGGGTGTTTGTTGACGACGGCGGTTCGAGGCGCCAAGGCGATGCCGAGCCCCACGCTGACCATCGCCTGGGCTTCCTGGTAGTCATTGGCGTGGAAGGCGATCCGGGGGGTGAAGCCCGCGGCACGCGCGCTTCGTTGGAGCACCTCCACCACCGGGTGCGCTTCCTCGCGGACAATCCATTCCTCATCGGCAAGGTCCGCCATGTCAACCTGCTTGCGCCGGGCCAGCCGGTGGTCCTTTCCCACCACGAGGGCGGTTGCGTCCTCGAAAACCGTGGTGAGGGCAAAGTCCTCGGCGTTGATCCTGCTCCATTCGTAGTCCCAGAGGAGGGACATGCCCACCTGCCCGTTCTCCAGCATCTCGACCAAGACCTCAAAGCGGCTGCTGCGCACATGCAGCTCAATGGCAGGGTACTGGCGTTTGAACTTGCTGATGACCAAGGGAAGAAACGAACCTCCCAGCGTGGGGAAGGTTCCCATGGTGAGGCTGCCCCTGTTCAGCCCGGCGATTTCGGCGAGGTCCGCTTCGGCAGCCGCCATCTGCCTGAGGATGCGGCGCGTGTGCGCCGCCAGGACGTGGCCGGCATCCGTCGGTACCATTCCGCGGGTCTGTCGCTGAAGAAGCGGCTGGCCGATCTCCGATTCCAGTCGCCGCAGCTGCTGGGACACGCCTGACGGCGAGTACACGTGCTTCTCGGCCGCTGCCGTGATGGATCCGAGCTCCACCACGTCCAGCAGCAGTTCCAGCCTTCGAACATTGAGCATCGGCACGGACTCCTTTGAAGTGTTGCTTACATCCCCTTAAGGATTTTAGCCTGCACCTTCATCCACAGCCGAACGGGGACGGGCCGCACGCCGTCGGAGTCAAGAAAAGGGCTGCCATGACCTTCGAAATGCCCATCCAGCCGCCATTTGATTGAAGTAAAAGTGCAAGACCCTGCAAAAAATAGCGTTTGTAATTCAATGATGGGGCGGATCACACTAGGTCCTAGCCGAAAGGCGGAACGGCCCACAGCAGGGCCCAGGAAGGTGTGAAAGCAATCATGTTTAGAATCCCAGCAGCGTGGATGCGGGGCGGAACCAGTAAGTGCTGGGTGTTCGAATGGGACAACCTCCAAGTCCCCGGAAAGAGCGTTGACGAAGTCCTCCTTCGGCTGTTCGGCAGCCCGGACAACCGCCAGATTGACGGCGTGGGCGGGGGAACCTCCACGACCAGCAAGGCTGTGATCCTTTCCCGCTCAGCCAGCGCCGAGGCAGACGTTGACTACACTTTCGCCCAGGTGGCCGTCGAGGAGCACAGGGTTGACTGGGGAAGCAACTGCGGCAACTGCTCAGCGGTGGTGGCACCGTACGCAATCGATCGGGGCTGGGTTGATGCCGGCCAGGAAACGACATCCGTGCGGACGCTGAACACGAACACCGACCAGCTCATCCTGCAGAAGGTTTCCACCCCGGACGGCAGGCTCCAGGAGACCGGTACCCTCATGATTCCGGGCGTTCCGTTCCCGGGGCTGTCCGTGGGCATGGGTTTCTTCGATCCTGCAGGACGGACAACCGGGAAGCTCTTCCCGACCGGAGAGCCGGTGGAGAAGGTGACGTTCGACGGGCGGGAAATCCCTGCCACCCTGATTGATGCCGGTGCGCCGCTGATCATCCTGGAGGCTGCTTCCGTGGGACTCACCGGGAATGAGACAGCCGGGGAGATCGATGGCCAGGCTGAACTCCTCGTGCACCTGGACGACGTGCGGCGGGACGCAGCGGTTCGAATGGGCCTGGCCGCCACGAGGGCCGAAGCCGAGCGTGCGATTCCGAAGCTCGCGCTGGTGGCCCGGCCGTCGTCGGATGAGGGAGCCGACCTGGTGGTCCGGATGCTGTCAATGGGCAAGCTCCACCCGGCGCTGGCGATCACCGGAAGCGTCGCCCTGACTATGGCTGCACAGCATGAAGGCACCGTGGTGCGGGACCTGATCTCCACCGACGCTTCTTCCGGGCTCGCCATGCGGACTCCTGCGGGCCTCGTCCAAACCTGGGCCGAGACCCGCGACGGTGTCCCGGTTGTGGGCACCCTCCGAAGTGCCCGCCGCTTGGCCGATGCAGAACTGTTGCTGCCAGAGACCTGGTAAGCGCGCAACCACAACAATCTGCCCCTCGCGCGCTCCTGGAAGGCGCTGCGCCGAGATAGGCACCCGATCAAAAGGATCATCTCAATGACGAGCAACAAGTCATCCTTGGAACCACCCGGAACCGCTCCGCAAGAGGCACTTGCCGGGCAGTACGAAGAAGCGGACCTGCCAGAGCCGCCCAAGCATTCCCGGCGGACCATCCTTTCAGCCGTCGGCGCCTTCGCATTGCTGGGCACCGCCACCACGGTCCTCGGCGGAAGCCTGCTGAATCCGCCCTCCAGCACCGAGGACGGGGACTTCAGCGGCGAAACCCTGGAGTTCCTGATCCCCCTCGCGTCAGGCGGCGGAACCGATACCTGGGCACGTTTCATCGGCACCGAACTAACCAACTATGTTGCGGGCCGCCCCGGTTTTGCGCCCGTGAACGAGGCCGGCGGCGAAGGCATCCTGGGCACCAACAGGTTTGCCCGCTCGGCAAAGACAGACGGCACGGAAATCCTGGTGGGGACGGCATCGACCGTTGTCCCTTGGGTCCTGGGCCGCTCGGCCGTGAAGTATTCCTTCGAAGACCTCAAGCCCGTCGTCGTCAACGGCACCGGCGGGGTCATCTATGCCCGTGCCGAGGCCGGAGTGTCCGGTCTTCAGGACCTGATAAACCGGGATACGCCCCTGGAATTCGGCGGCATCAGCGCCACGGGCCTGGACATCACCACGCTTGTTGCCTTCGACCTGCTCGAAGCGGACGTGACAAGCACCTTCGGCTTTGAAGGCCGGGGACCGGTCAACCTGGCGCTCCAGCGCGGGGAAATCGACCTGGACTACCAGACCACCTCGGCCTACGGCTCAGCCGTTGCCGGCATCGCCAAGGAGGGCAAAGCCGTTGTGCTCATGTCCTTTGGCCAGCTGGACGGAGCAGGCAACGTTGTCCGGGACCCCAATTTCCCTGATGTACCCACGGTCGCCGAGGCCTACGAAACGCTCCACGGAAAGAAACCCGCGGGCGAGAAGTTCGAAGCGTACAAGACCCTGCTGGGACTGACCTACACCTACCAAAAAGGACTGTGGGTTCCGCAGGAGACACCCGAAAAAGCCTATGAGCTGCTCCGCAGTTCCAGCGAAAAGCTCGGGACCGACAAAGGCTTCCAGGAAAAAGCCGCCAAAGTCCTCGGCGGCTACCCCCTCGTCGCGGACACGGGCGTGGCAGACCGCGTCCGGGACGCCTACTCCGTCAGCAACTCCGTCCGGTCCTATGTCACAGGGCTGCTCGCGGACAAATACAACATCCACGTTGAATAAGGACCATCATGCTTGACTCCGCAATGGCAGCGCTGGCATCCCTCGCTGACCCCTCCCTCCTCATCATGCTCCTGATCGGCACCGTAGCCGGCCTCATCATAGGCCTCATCCCGGGGCTGGGCGGCACCGGCGCCGTCGCAATCCTCCTGCCCATCACTTTCGGCATGGAACCGCCCCAGGCGCTGGCCCTCCTGATTGGAGCCCTCGCCGTCGTCCATACTTCAGACACCGTTTCCGCCGTGCTGCTCGGCGCACCCGGATCCGCGTCTGCGAGTGTGACCATGCTGGACGGTTACTCCATGGCCAAGAAAGGACAGGCAGCCCGTGCCCTGACGCTGGCGTTCCTCTCGTCAATGGCCGGAGGCATCATCGGCGCAATCGGCCTGACCCTGGCGATACCGCTTGCCCGGCCTCTCGTGCTCTCCTTCGCCAGCCCGGAACTGTTCATGCTGACCGTCCTGGGCGTAGCCCTGGCCGCAGTCCTTTCGCGGGGAAACATCATCAAGGGTGTCTCCGCCGGACTCCTTGGCCTGGTCCTCGGCATGGTGGGAACCTCACCCACCACGGCCGAGGAACGCTTCACGTTCGGCAGCCTGTTCCTCGGCGACGGCCTGTCGCTCGTGGCCGTTGCCCTGGGAATCTTCGGCCTGGCCGAAATCGCATCACGTGCAAGCCAGAGGCGCGGACAAAGGGAAACAATAACCCTCGGCGGCGGCTGGGGCCAAGGCATCCGGGAATGGCTCAGCCACTGGACCCAGGTCATCCGCGGAGCGCTCATCGGCATCTGGGCCGGCGTCCTCCCCGGCGTCGGTGCCACCGCAGGAACCTGGCTGGCCTACGGTCAGGCCGTCGCCACCGCCAAGGACAAGCGCCAGTTCGGCAAGGGCGACCCGCGCGGAATCGTCGGCCCCGAAAGCGCCAACAACTCCGTGGAGGCCGGCGACCTGATCCCCACCCTTCTCTTCGGCATCCCCGGCGGCGTACCCTCCGCGATGCTCCTCGGAATGCTCCTCACATACGGCATCCAGCCCGGTCCTTCGATCATCACCGAGCACCTGGACCTGATGTACCTGATCGTCTGGTCCTTCGCCATCGCATCCATTCTCGGAGCGCTCTTCTGCTTCCTCAGCGTCAAGCAGCTGGCAAAGCTGACTAAGGTCCCCTTCGCCGTCCTGGCCGCGGGACTCGTGGCCGTTATGCTCCTCGGCTCATTCCAGGAGGGCGGCCAGCTGGGCGACCTCTGGGTGATGATCATTTTGGGCGTCTTTGGCTGGCTGCTGAAGTCCACCGGGTTCCCGCGGGCGCCCTTCCTCATCGGCTTCGTGTTGGCAATCCCGCTGGAACGCTATTACTTCCTCACAGACAGCCTGTACGAAGGCTTCGACTGGATGGCCCGGCCCGGTGTCCTGGTCTTCCTGGCGATCCTGGTCCTTCCGATGATGTGGGCCTTCGTCAAGTTCATCCGCGCCCGCCGCCAGACCAACCTCGACGACGGGCACAGGGATGAGCAGCCCGAGGACGACGAAGCGCCCCTGAAGAACTCGACCTGGTCCCTGGCAGCATCCGGCATCTTCGCCGTCGCGTTTGCCGCAGCCCTCATATCATCGGCGTCCTTCTCACCCGAGGCCAGGCTCGTCCCCCAGCTGGTGAGCATCGGCGGACTGGCCTTCTCCGGGATCCTCCTCTTCACCGAAATTCGGGCACGGGTCCGCACGAGGGCCGATCGGGCCGGCTGGACACTCGATGCAGGCTTCGCATTGAAAACCTTCGCATGGATGACCGGTTTCCTGGCACTCACCGCAGTATTCGGATACCTCGTGGCCGTGACGGTTTTCATTCCCGCGTTCCTGCTGGTGGTCGCAAGGGCCCGCCTCAAGGTCGCCGTCATCTATACAGGGGTGCTGTATGTCGTGCTCCTGGCGCTCCCCTCCCTGCTGCCGATCGACCTGCCGCAAGGCTGGCTCAACACCCTTGTCTAGCAGTCCCTACCCCCTAAACCATTGGAGAAAGACAAATGACGGTACTCGTGGCCTATGCGCCCGCCCCCGAAGGACGGGAAGCACTCACGGAGGGCATCAAGGAAGCGCACCTGCGAAAGTCGGATCTGCTGATTGTCAATGTGGGCCGGGGACACCATGACCTCGACGATCACGAGATCGCGGAACTGGAAGGCAAGCTGTCCGATGCCGGGCTTGCCCTCACGGTCGAATCCTCCGTTTTGGCCGACCCGGGAGATGCAGTGATCCAGATTGCGCAGGACCGAGACGTCGAAATGGTCGTCATTGGCCTGCGGCACCGCTCCATGGTGGGCAAGCTCATTTTGGGAAGCACCGTTCAGCGGATCCTCCTGGACGCCACTTGCCCCGTGCTCGCCGTGCGGGCCGACAGGCTGTAAGTACAGGCACAACCTGCCGGACCCCCGTCCGGCGCGCGTGCCGCCGTCCACGCACTCCATCGCAACAGGAAGCCCGAGAGACGGGCGCGGAGGACGGCGCGCACGCACAGGAGGCAGGGCCATCTCCGGGCCCTGCCTCCCCTTATGTGGCCATCTTTTCCGATACGCCAGACGAAGGACAGCCACCATGAGGCTGCGCAGCCAACCGCAGACCCGGTGAAAGCCGACACCCGGGACGGCTTATCCCGGGCACCGCCCGCCGCAGCCGTATCCTGCTGGTGGCGGCCGCAACCACAATCCTGGGCGCCCTCCCGCCGGGCAACACCATCTTCAGCCCGGCAGCCGCCACGGAACCGGAGCCTGCCATGACAGCTGTTCAGATCATCCCACTCGCCATCCTCGTGGTGATGTTCATCGTCGCCACGAAGTGGCCGCTGAACATCGGGGTGATGGGGCTGGTGGCGTCCTTCGGCGTCGGCTACTTCATGCTTGGAATGACCGATAGGGAGATCCTGGCGGAGTTCCCCGCCAGCATCGTCCTGACCATCATTGGGGTCACCTACTTCTTCAGCATGGCCCAGCGGAACGGCACGATCGACATCATTGTCCAGACGTGCGTGCGCCTCGTGAGGGGAAGGACCCTGCTGCTTCCCTGGGTGTTCTTTCTCATGGCTGCTGCACTGACGGCACTGGGAACCTTTTCCCCCGCCGCCGTCGCCCTGCTGGCCCCGGCCGCCATCGGCTTTGCCTACGAATCCCGCATCCATCCCGTGCTGATGGGCGCCTTCATCATCAATGGCGCCCATGCGGGAGGCTTTTCCCCGTTGTCCGTAGCCGGCGTCCTGGTGCACGGGATTGCAGCGGAAAACGGCTTTCCCATTTCCCAAGGCTCGCTTTTCGCCGCGAGCTTTGCCGTCAACCTCATCCTGTCAGTCCTGACCATCGTGCTGTTCGCCCTTACAGGCAGGCTTCGCGACAGTAAGGGTGGCCAGCACGCGGATGTTGATACGTCACCTTCCCGGCGCCCGCATGGCCAGCAGATCGTCACTCTGGCCTTGATCGTGGTGATGCTGGTGTGCACGCTGGGCTTCCGCATGCCCATCGGTTTTGTTGCCCTTTCCGCCGGCCTCCTCCTGGCACTGATCAACATCAAGGAACACCAGACCTTCATCGGCGGCATCTCGTGGTCCACTGTCCTGCTGGTGGCGGGCATGATCACCTATGTCTCCCTGCTCCAGCACGTGGGAGTGATTGATACCCTCGCCGGGCATGCCCTGGCATTGGGCGCGCCGCTGGTCATTGCCCTCGTCCTTTGTTATGTCATCGGCGTTGGCTCGGCCTTTGCCTCCTCAACAGCTTTGCTGACTGCGTTCATCCCGTTGGCGGGCCCGCTGCTGGCCACCAGTTCCCTGAGCGCCTCCGGTACGGTCGCCGCCCTGGCCATCGCCGCCACAGTGGTTGATGTGTCCCCCTTCTCCACGGACGGTGCGCTGATCGTTGCCAACGCACGGGAGGATGACCGGCAGCGCGTATACCGCCAACTGATGGCCTACGCCGGCGCGGTGGTGCTGGCCGGCCCGCTGCTGGCCTGGGCCTTGCTGGTACCGATGGGCATCGTGTGAGCGGTCCGGGCGCCTCGCAGAATGGCGGAACCCCCGCGCGAGTCTAGCTCCAGCGCGGGGGCTCCCTTGCTTCCGTGTTGGGGAACGTGGAAACAGACAGCAATCTATCCGGTGATAGCTTCCGCCAAAGTCCAATTCGGCAGATCACCGCGAATATTGATCGAACCTTGAGCAGAACCTGAGAGTGCCCTTGGATCGAACCGCCTCTGATGCCTTACGTCCAGTCCGACGAGAAATCCAGCGGCGGCCACCACCGCGTCCGCGTGTGGACAGCGAACCTGCGTCCGGTGACCTCGGTGGGGTTGATCCGAACCAGGTGCTCCTTGAGGCCTGGTTCCCAAGGTTCACGGTCCGGGTCCGCAAGCTCCAGGGGCAAGACGCCGTCTTCCACGGGCTCGGGAATGCCTTTGACCACCACGCTCCACACCTCGGTGCTGTACGCGTTCAGCCCGTCCGTCTCCAGCGCCACAGCGGCCCCTGCGAGCAAGGAACGCAACTTGGTGCCAGGGGCAGTCCGAAAATAGAGTGCCTCCTCTGCCGCCACGATGTTCACCGGAAAAATCTCGGGGGCGGTCCCGTTGATGACCGCCAGCCTGCCGATGTACGAGGAGCGCAGGTACTTCCAGCACTCCGCTTCAGTGAGGACCTCGGTGTTCGATCCCGGCTGTGTCATGCCCATGGCCATGATCCTAGACTTGCCCGGCAGGCTGGCGCAGCTCCAGGTATTCCTTCAGCGCCATCCAGGTGGCCTGTTCCCGGCGGTTGCCCACGGCCCTCACCAGGGGCCCGAGAAGCCGCAGCGGGCCGTGCGGCTCCAGCCTCCAGACCCAGCGGAGCCTGCAGTGGTTTCCTTGCGGGGCGAAAGTCAGTCCGCCGGTGATGTCCAGGCCGGCAGTCCGGCTGTGCGATTTCAGCGAACGGGGACGGTTGAACCCCGTGCATTCGATGGTCACGCGGGAGCGGCGCCGCCCCTTCATGACGGCGGCGTACCGGGTCCCGAGCCCAACGGGCCCGGGCGTGAGCTTCTCCACCTGCACCATGCGTGGGTTGTAGAGGGGCTCGTTGGTTTCGTCCGCCACGAAATCGAAGACTGCCTCGATCGGGGCGGCGATCACTATTTCTCCGATGATCGGCTTCATCGTTCCCTCCAAGGCCGCCGTCCGCAGGACCCGCGGCACGGGCCCTGCGAACAGCTTTGACTCAACCTGGCAGGAGCGGAAGTGCCGAAGGTCCCTCAGCCCTGGGCGGCCAGCTGCCTGCTTTCAGCAAGCCTGATCCAGGTGTCCACCACGGTGTCCGGGTTGAGGGAGACGGACTCGATGCCCTGGTCAACCAGCCACTCCGCCAGGTCGGGGTGGTCGCTGGGGCCCTGGCCACAGATACCGACGTACTTGCCGCGCTCCCTGCAGGCCCGAATTGCCATTGCCAACAGCTTCTTCACGGCAGGATCGCGCTCATCGAAGCCCCCGGCCACCACCGCCGAATCCCGGTCAAGGCCCAGGGTCAGCTGGGTCATGTCGTTGGAGCCGATGGAGAAACCGTCGAAGTAGTCCAGGAACTCATCCGCCAGCAGCGCGTTGGACGGCAGTTCGCACATCATGATGACCTCGAGGCCATTTTCGCCGCGCCGCAGCCCGTTCTCCGCGAGGAGGTCGATAACGCCGCGGGCCTCGTCCAGGGTCCGCACGAAGGGGATCATGAGCTTGACGTTGGTCAGGCCCATCTCGTTGCGGACGAAGGACAGCGCCTCGCACTCGAGGTCGAAGCAGTCCCGGAACGAGGGATCGAGGTAGCGTGAGGCGCCGCGGAAACCGAGCATCGGGTTTTCTTCGTGCGGTTCGTAGGCGGGCCCGCCGATGAGGTTGGCATACTCGTTGGACTTGAAATCGGACATGCGCACGATGACCGGCTCAGGCGCGAAGGCGGCGGCGATGGTGGCCACACCCTCGGCCAGGCGCTTGATGTAGTAGTCGCGCGGGCTGTCATAGGCGGCGATCCGTTCCCGGATTTCATCAGCCACGTCCGGCGCCTGGTCCTCAAGGTTCAGCAAGGCTTTGGGGTGGATGCCGATCTGGCGGTTGATGATGAACTCGAGGCGGGCAAGGCCCACGCCGTGGTTGGGCAGCTGGGCAAAGGTAAACGCCTGTTCCGGCGTTCCCACGTTCATCATCACTTTCACCGGCGCCTCGGGCAGTTGGGTGATCCCGGTTTCCTCGACCGTGAAGTCCAGCAGCCCCTTGTAGATGACCCCGGTCTCGCCGTCGGCGCAGGAAACAGTGACCTCGACGCCGTCGGACAGCGCATCAGTTGCGTGGCCGGTTCCCACAACCGCGGGGATCCCCAGCTCGCGGGCGATGATGGCGGCATGGCAGGTCCGCCCGCCGCGGTTTGTGACGATGGCGGAGGCGCGCTTCATGATCGGTTCCCAGTCGGGATCGGTCATGTCCGCGACGAGGACGTCGCCCGTCTGGAATGCCGCCATCTGGTCGAGTGCGGTGAGGATGCGGACGCTGCCGGCGCCGATGCGCTGGCCAATGGCACGGCCTTCCGCCAGGACCGGGCCGGTTTCGTTGAGGCGGAAGCGGGTCTGGCTGCCGGGGGCACGGCGGGACTGCACGGTTTCCGGGCGTGCCTGCAGGATGTACAGGCCGCCGTCAATGCCGTCCTTGCCCCACTCAATGTCCATGGGCCGGCCGTAGTGCTTCTCGATGGCGACGGCGTGCCGGGCGAGCTGCTCGACGTCGTCGTCGCTGAGGCTGAAGCGCGAGCGCAGGGAAGCCTCCACCGGCACGAAGTCGATGGTGCGGCCCACTTCCTGGCTGTTCGTGTAGGTCATCTGGAGGGCTTTCTCGCCCAGGCCGCGCTTGAGGATGGCGGGGCGGCCGGCCGCCAGGGCCGGCTTGTACACGTAGAACTCGTCCGGGTTCACGGCACCCTGGACGACGGCTTCGCCCAGGCCGTAGGAGGAGGTGACAAAAACGGCGTCCTGGAAGCCTGATTCGGTGTCCATGGTGAACATGACACCGGAGGACCCGACGTCGGAGCGCACCATCCGCTGGACGCCGGCCGAAAGTGCCACGTCGGCGTGCTCGAACTTGTGGTGGACGCGGTAGGCGATGGCCCGGTCGTTGTACAGGGACGCGAAGACGTCCTTGATGGCCTGCAGGATGTTCTCGATGCCGCGGACGTTCAGGAAGGTTTCCTGCTGCCCGGCGAAGGAGGCGTCGGGCAGATCTTCGGCGGTCGCACTGGACCGCACCGCCCAGGAGAGGTCCGCGGAGCCGCCGTGCTTCTCGACCAGCTGCTGGTAGGAGTTCCGGATCTGTTCTTCGAAGTCCGGGAGGAAAGGCGTCCCGCGCACCAGGGACCGGATCTCCTGGCCTGCTGCGGCCAAGGCCGTCACATCATCAGTATCCAGGCCCACCAGCCGGTCGGCGATCTTCTGGTCCAGGCCGGAGTCTGCCAGGAAGCGGCGGTAGGCGTCAGCGGTGGTGGCGAAACCGTCCGGCACCTGTACGCCGGCGGAGGTCAGGTTCTGCACCATTTCGCCGAGGGAGGCATTCTTGCCGCCCACCCGGTCCAGGTCCTTAAGCCCGAGTTCGGAGAACCACAGGATGTCTGTTGTCATAGTTGCTGCTCCTTTGCAGAGGGTCGCGCACCTACCCGCATCCGCGCACGGCGGACGCGCGGAGATGCGCACAGTTCCTGTCCACAGTGTCAGGTCTCCAAAAGTCCTGCCACATGACGTGCGCCACACTGGATTTGTGAAACTTTTCCCTAATGCTTGAGGTTCATCTTCTGGAGGATGGTCGCCGCCATTTCCTCAACGGACACGCTGGCCGAATTCAGGTACGGAATCCCGTAGGACTCGTACAGGCGCTCCGCGCTGCGCAGCTCGAACCCGCACTGGCGCAGGGAAGCGTAGGGGGAGCCGCGCCGCCGTTCGGTGCGGACCTGGCTGAGCCGCAGCGGATTCGTGGTCAGGCCGAAACACTTCGAAACAAAGGGCCTCAGCGGTTTCGGCAGTCCTTCCCGCTCAAAGTCCTCGTCCACCAGGGGAAAGTTGGCGGCGAAGATCCCGTGCTGCAGGGCCAGGTACATGGTGGTGGGGGTCTTGCCGCACCGGGAGGGGGCCACCAGGATGACCTGCGCCTTCTCCAATGCGCGCAGGCTCTGGCCGTCGTCATGCTCCATGGCGTACTCCACCGCGGCCATCCTTGACTGGTAACGGGCAGCGTTCCCCAGCCCGTGCGCCCTGCCCGGTTCCCCGCTGGCCGGCGTGCCGAGCCCCTGTTCCAGGACTCCAATATGGGTTCCGATGAGGTCCACCACGATGCCCCGGCAGGTGCCAAGGATCTGCCGTATTTCGCCGTTGACCGCCGTGGAAAAGACAATGGGCTGCAGGCCCTTGGCAGCGAGGCCGTCGATGGTCTCGACGACGGAACGCGCCTGCCCCGCGTTGGTGATGAACGGGATTGTTACGCGGTCGAAATTGTTCACGGGAAACTGCGTCAGCAGGGTATTGCCGAGCGTTTCCGCAGTGATGCCGGTGCTGTCCGAGAGGAAGTAGACGGGACGGAGATCGCCGCTGTTCATGGTGCTTTTCGGACTTCCACGGCGGCGGGGAGTATGAGCCGCGGGTCATGGCGGTAGAACGTCATGGGATGCCTTTCGTTCAGCGACGGCGGGGAACGGGTCCGGGCGGTGATGACATCGAGTTTACGGGGGCGGTGGACCCCCTCGGCTCCGCGGGCGGTTACGTGCCCTGCCCCGGCGGGCGGATGATCCGTCGCCGGGTGGCAGCCGCGATGGCCGCCGTCCGGTTGTCCACGCCGAGTTTCCCGTAGATGTGGACCAGGTGCGTCTTGACCGTCGCCTCGGAGATGAAGACCTGTTTGGCAATGGCGCGGTTGGAAAGCCCGGTGGCCAACAGCTCCAGCAGCTGGACTTCGCGCGGGGTGAGCGAGGTGGCCGGGTTGGTGATCCGCTTCATGAGCAGGGCCGCCGCCCGCGGTGCAAGGACGGTTTCCCCCACTGCGGCCGCGAACACGGCCTGCCGGATCTGTTCCGGCGGCGCGTCCTTGAGCATGTAACCGCTGGCCCCTGCCTCCACGGCGGCCAGGATGTCCGCGTCCGTGTCGTAGGTGGTGAGGATCAGGACGGGCGGCGGCACCGCCAGCCTCCGGATTTCGGCGGTGGCCGCTACCCCGTCCATGCCGGCCCCCATCTGCAGGTCCATGAGGACAAGGTCCACTCCTTCGCCCAGGACCGTGAGCCGCGCCAGTTCCTTCAGCGCAGCCGTGCCGTCGGCAGCTTCCGCAGCGACGGAGATGCCCTCAAACTCTGTGAGCATGGCCCTCAGGCCGGCCCGGACCACCGGATGGTCATCGACCAGCAGGACCCGGACGCTACTCATCGGCGCCTCCCAGGGAGGCGTCATCGAGCGGCAGCCGGATGGCCACCACCGCCCCTTCCCCCGGCGCCGCCTCCAGTTCCAGCGACCCGTGGAGTGAATTAACCCGTTGCTGCAGCGAGCGCAGGCCGAAGCCGCTGCCGTCAGCACCGCCGTCGTGCGCTGCACGGACAGCAAGGGACGGGTCAAAGCCGATGCCGTCGTCGTAAATGTCCATGGTCACCTCAGTGCCCAGGAAGGTGAGGGTGACGACGGCGGTGCTGGCGCGGGCGTGGTCGCGGACGTTGGCGAGGCTGGCCTGGGCGGCACGGAGCAGGGTGACCCGGTACGGCTGCGGCAGTTCGACGGGGTCGCCGTCCACTTCCAGCCGGCAGCGGAGAGGCATTCCGCGGGCGGCGGCACCTGATTCAGTGTTCTCGCACAGCCGGCGCAGGGCCTCCACCAGTGTTGTTTCGTGCAGTTGCGGCGAGGACAGGCCGCGGACAAAGCTGCGCGCTTCGGCCAGGTTGTCGGCAGCCGTCTGCTGCATGAGGGCCACCCGGGATGCGGCAGTGCCCCGGTCCCCGTCAGCCAGCGACTTTTCCGCCGCGCGGGCAAGCAGGACGATGCTGGAAAGGCCCTGCGCCAGCGTGTCATGGATCTCCCGGGCCAGCCGCTCCCGCTCCGCCAGCACCCCGGCCTCGTGCTGGGATGCTGCCAGTTCCTGCCGGGTCCGGCGCAGCTCGTCCGCGGCCCGCCGCTGGTTCTCGGCCTCACGGTAGAGGGCGACGTAGGCAAGGCCGGTGATGACGGCGAAGACGGCGCCAAACAGCGGCCCGACGACGGCTGCCACGTGCGGAACCGGCTCACCGCTGGCGGACCACTGGGAGGCAATGACCGCCGCTGTCATCAGCGCAATGGTCAGCAGCGCGGCGGGCCGGGGCAGCAGGTGGACGTGCAGGAAAAACAGCGGGAAAGCCAGCCAGGCGAACTCGGCGCTTCCCATCAGCAGGAGGGCCCACAGTGCCGTCACCGCGGCCAGCCACTGGATGCCGTGACGCCGGGGGTCGAAGGTGGTCCGGCCTGCGGCAAAGCGGTGTTCCAGGACAGTCCCGGTGAGGTAAACGCCGGCCAGGAGAAGGGCAACTCCGGCCCACAGAAGCGGGAAGGATCCCGCGGATCCCGGTGCAAGCAGCCGGACCACGCCCACCACCAGCAAGGTTGCGAACCCGGTGTGCAGCGCCACCCTCAGCACCCGCAGGATCGCTTCGGATGACGCCGATTCGACGGCGCTCAGCGGGTCCCGCGGCACACCCTCCCCGGGTGCGCTGACAGGGGGCAGTGGCGGCGCGGCGGGCATTTCACCAGCTTATGCCGGGCTGGCCGGCGACGCGTCAATCAAAAGGTTGACGCCCGGGTCCACCATTCCTCCTCCGCGGCTCAACTGGCTGCACGATTGCCCGGGCGCCGCCGCGCGGGACAGTGGATTGGGACCTCCTTCCACAGATCCCTCCCTGCAACTCCCTACCGAGAGAAGAACAACGTGTTCCTCGCACTCCGCGACATCCGTTTCGCCAAGGGCCGGTTCGCCATGATGGGCGGCGTGGTGGCCCTGATCACCCTGCTGCTGGTCATGCTGTCCGGCCTGACCGCCGGGCTGGCCGAGCAGTCCACTTCCGCGATTGGCAAGCTGGGTGCTGCTGCCGGTTCGCCGGTGGACACGGTGGTGTTCGGCGCACCCGGTTCCAGTGTTCCCACGGCCTCCTACACCGACAGCTCAGTCACCGCCGCCCAGGTGGACACCTGGAAGCACCAGCCGGGTGTTGGCTCCGCCGAACCGCTGGGCATCACCCAAACCCGCGCCCAGGGTGCTGCCGCCGGCTCGGGCACGGCCAATGTGGCCGTCTTTGGTGTCGCTCCCGGAAGCGGGCTGGCGCCGTCCGACGTGTCAGCCGGCACTGCGGTGGTGGGCGCTTCGGTGGCGGAGGCGCTGTCCCTCAGGCAGGGCGACGCGCTGGACATCGGCGGCGTGGAACTTTCCGTCAGCGCCGTCGTTGAGGACCAGTGGTACGCCCACACGAGTGTGGTGTGGACGGCGCTTCCAGCGTGGACCGCGCTGGCACACGTGTCCGACGGCGGGCAGCTGGCCACCGTCGTCGCCGTCACCCATGCGGACGGCGCCGCCCCCGATGAAGCCGCAGCCAACGCCGCGGCCAACACAGTGAGCGCCTCACGGACCGGCTCGTTCCAGGCGCTGGGCTCGTTCAAAAGCGAGAACGGCTCCCTGACCCTGATGCAGGCTTTCCTGTACGGCATCTCGTCCCTGGTGATCGTGGCGTTCCTGACGGTATGGACCATCCAGCGGACCCGGGATATTGCCGTCCTGAAGGCCATGGGCGCCCCCGGCTCCTACATCCTTCGGGACGCCATCACCCAGGCCGCACTTGTCCTGGTGGCGGGGGCGGGCGCCGGCGGGATCCTGGGTGTTGCCGCCGGGCTCCTTGCCGCCCAGGCTGCCCCGTTCCTGCTCACGGCAGCCACCACGCTGGTGCCCGTCGTCGGAATTATTGCCCTGGGACTCGCCGGCGCGGCCCTCGCGGTGCGGCGCGTCACCACCATCGATCCCCTCCTCGCCCTCGGCGGGAACTAGAAAGGACAAACCATGAACACCATGCAGTTTCCTGCCTCCGGGCCCGCTCCCCTGAGCCTGGCCGACGTCACCCTCGAATACCCGGACGGGGGCGGAACAACAACGGCCCTGGACCGGGTCAGCCTCACCGTGCAGGCGGGGCAGCTGGTCTCCCTGGTGGGTCCGTCGGGGTCCGGCAAATCAAGCCTGCTGGCCACCGCCGCCACCCTGGTCCGGCCCACCCGGGGACAGGTGACCATCGACGGCACCGATACCGCCGGGCTCAGGGACAGGGACCTTACCGCCCTGCGGCGCGGCAAGGTGGGCATCATCTTCCAGCAGCCCAACCTGCTCCCCTCCCTGACGGCCGCCGAACAGCTCATCATCAGCGACCATTTGCGGGGAAAGCCCGCCAAAGCGGCCGGCAGGAAAGCCGCCGAACTCCTGGACGTGGTCGGACTGTCCGCGAGCGCCGGCAAATTGCCGCACCAGCTTTCCGGCGGCCAGCGCCAGCGGGTGAACATCGCCCGGGCACTGATGGGGAACCCGAAAGTCCTGCTGGTGGACGAGCCGACGGCAGCCCTGGACCACGAACGCAGCACATCGATCATCCGGCTCCTGCGCGAGGTCACCTCGGAATTCAACATGGCCACGGTGATGGTCACCCACGACACCGAATTCGTGCCGCTGACCGACGTTGTGGCCACCATGCGGGACGGCGTCCTCACGGCCCCGGTCCTGACTGGCGCCTGAGAACATGCAGGGGCGCGCACCCCGGCAGCCGCGTCCCGCCGTCGCCCTATTCTCCGAGGTGGTGGATCGTGAAGGCGGCGAGGAACCCCAGGGAGGCTGTTAGTCCGGTGAGGTTGTGATGCTCCTCGAAGGCCTCCGGGATCATGGTGTCCGCCAGCATGGCCAGGATGCCGCCGGCGGCCACCGCGGTAATGAACGCCACCACTGCGCCGGGAGCGTTTTCCAGCGCGACGTAGCCAATAAGCGAGGCCACCCCGCACAGCACGGCGATGCCGCCCCACAGTCCGAAGACATAGCGGGCACTGCGGCCGGCCTTCTTCATGCCGGCACTTCCGGAGAGGCCCTCGGGGACGTTGGAGATGAAGACGGCGGCCATCATGGCCGGGCTGACGGCTCCGCCTGCCAGCATGCCCACGCCCAGGACCACGGATTCCGGGACGCCGTCCAGGAGGGCACCGAAGGCAATGGCGGTGCCGCTGCCGGGATTTTCCGCCTCGGACGGCTGCTGGTTCCCGGAGCGTTTCCGGTGTTTGGCTCCGGCCCGGGACAGCGTCATGTTGGCCGCGACATACACCACGGAGCCTGCCAGGAAGCCGGCCACCGTGGGCCACAGCCCGCCGCCCTGCACGGCCTCGTCCACCAGTTCGAAGGCCAGGGCCGAGATGAGCACGCCTGCCCCGAAGGACATGACGGAGGAGACCAGCTTGGGCGGCAGGTTCCAGCGCCAGGACAACGCCGCCCCCAGGACCAGCGCCCCTCCGGCGGCCGTGCCCCATAACAAAGCCTGCAACCACAGCGGCATGTGCACCACTTCCCGCTCCCCCCGCGGGAGCCGTCCGACCCAGTGAAGCCGGTTCCGGGTCCGGAAGCCGTGCTTGCTGAGACAGCCAGAGTAGTGGAACCGGCCGCGGCACCAAGAATTGATGGGATCTTGAGTTAAACCTTGCTGGCCGTTGACGTTTGGGGTCCACGCTGGAGCCATAGCATCAACCAGCTTGTGGGGAGAGCAGGAAGCCATGGGAGACCAAACAGCTTTTGACGGCGACGTCATTGCCGTAGGAGGCGTCCTCACGGATCAGCATCCGGTGGACTTCCGCACACTGGGGCTTGCCGGCTGCATTGACCGGCTCACCGGCCCCCTCCGCCAGCACGGGACCGCGGTCCGCTGGGATACTCCGCACTGGGGCATCGAGATTCCGGCGGACTGCGCGTCCCTCCTCTACCAGTCGGCCCGCGAGGCCCTGAGCAACGCCTATAAATACTCGGACGCGTCCCGCCTGACCGTCCAGCTCGCCGCCGTGGACCACGGGATCCGCCTGGTGGTGTCCGACGACGGCACGGGCTTTGACAGCGAGCTCGCCACCTGCGGGCGGCACCACGGCTACGGACTGCGGCTCATGGCGGTGGCCGTGCACGAAGCGGGCGGCTCGTTGGATATCCGCTCCAGTCCGGGGCACGGCACCAGCGTCACGGTGACGCTGCCGCTCGATTAAAGACTCGGATGCCCGCCGTACTGGGACAGCGGGCATCCGTAATCATTGGCGCGTCACTGGCTCGGGGCCGCCTACCTGGTGAGCTTCTCCTCATCCAGTTCAAGGTCGCCGATGTGGCCGGGCGCGTTCGCGGCCAGGACGCGGGCAACGAAGGCGCTGTACTCCTCCATGTAGTGGCGCAGGAACTTGGCGGTCCCCTCGTCCTTGACCTCGCCGCCCTCACCGAACACGGCAGCGCTGTAGTGGATGTAGGCTTCCGGGGCGTTCAGCTGCGGGGCGTCCAGGAAGCTGAGGACGCTGCGGAACGAGGACTGCATCACCGCAGTGCCGATGCTGCCCACGGACGCTCCAATGATGCCGGTGGGCTTGCGCGCGAAGGAGTTGGTCCCCCAGGGCCGGGAGCCCCAGTCGATGGCGTTCTTGAGGGCCCCGGGGATGGAACGGTTGTATTCGGGGGACACAAAAAGGATTCCGTCCGAGGCTTCGATGGCCTCCTTGAGGGCGCGGCCTTCGGGCGGAAAGTCGGCGTCGTAGTCGTAGCTGTACAGGGGTAGGTCCCTGATGGGAATCTCGGTGAACTCCAGCTCCTCCGGAGCCAGTTTGATCAAAGCCTGGGAGAGGACCCGGTTGATGGAGCCGGTGGCGAGGCTCCCCACGAAATATCCGATTTTGAACGGTGCCATGAGTGTTCCTTCCAAGGGCCGGTCAGCGCCGGCCGTCCATGTTTTTTTGGAAAAGGTGCCGCCGCGGCTGGACGGCGCGTGATGCCCACTGCCCCACCAGTCCAGCACAGAAGTCCGGGAGCTTCCAGAGCGGGAAGCACGCCCTTTCGACTGGTGGGTGCCCCTTGCGGTCCGCCTGCTCCGGAGCTATTTTTGAAACGAATCAGAAAACGGTTTCCCACGGCACCATCACACGACGAATTGGATGACATGACGGACAGCACCCCCATCAGATGGCTCGACGGCGAGGCCCCTGCACAGCTCAGCGGCGGAACCACCTGGGGAATGCCGTTTGCCCGCGGCTCCGTCCCCGCCGCAGCGGCCCTTTCGGTCACGGACGCCAGTGGGGACGCGGTCGCCGCCCAGGCATGGCCCCTGGCCACATGGCCGGACGGTTCCCTCAAGTGGGCCGGCATCGCGCTTCCCGCCACGGACTCGCCGTCGGCGGCTTACCTCGTTAGGTCCGACGGCGGCGCGTCACCCCGCGAAGGCAACCTCCCGCCGTCGGACGCCACCAACGTCGCTAGCGGCACCAACGTCACCGTCACGGAAACCGCTGACACCCTCACTGTGGACACCGGCACCCTCCGGATGGTGCTCAACCGCAGCGGCTCCACCCTGTTCAGCAGCCTCACCCGCAACGGCGCCGACGTGGCACGGGACGCCCGCCTGGCCAGCCTCGTGCAGGACGCCCTATCCGAGGGTGCCGGCACCTTCAGCCGGGAAGCCTTCACCGGCGAGGTCACCGAAGTCACGCTTGAACAAAGCGGACCCGTCCGCGCCGTGGTGCGGCTGGAGGGGCACCACCGGCCTGACGCTCCCGGAAGCAGCCGCCGGGAGTGGCTCCCGTTCGTGGTCCGGTTCTACTTCCATGCCAACGCCCGCAGCGTCCGGATGGTCCACTCCTTTATCTGGGACGGCGACGCGGAGCGGGATTTCCTCGCCGGGCTTGGCGTCCGGTTCAGCGTGCCGCTGGAGTCCGGACTCCATGACCGCCACGTCCGGATGGCAGGGGCCGACGGCGGCTTCCTCACCGAAGGGGTCCGCGGCCTGACCGGCCTGCGGCGGGACCCCGGCGAGGACGTCCGCCGGGCGCAGGTGGAGGGCAGGCCCACCCCGCCGCCCGCGGCATGGAACCCGGAGGTGTCGGACCGGCTGCATTTGATCCCGGCGTGGAACGACTTTACGCTCAGCCAGCTCAGCGCCGACGGCTTCGAGCTGCGCAAGCGCACTGCGACCGGCCACGCCTGGGTGGACATCTCCGGCGGAACAAGGTCGGCCGGTTTCTGCTCGCTGAGCGACTCCCGGGGCGGTTTCGGTGTGGGCATCAAGGACTTCTGGCAGTCGCACCCCGGCCAGCTGGACATCCGGGACGCCACCACTGATGAAGCCACGCTGACCGCGTGGCTCTACTCCCCCGAGGCCCGGCCGATGGACCTGCGCTTTTACCACGACGGCCTGGGCCAGGACACCTTCGAGGAACAGCTCGAGGGGCTCGACATCACGTACGAGGACTACGAGCCGGGATTCGGCAATCCCACCGGAATTGCCCGCACGCATGAGTTGACCCTGTTTGCGTACGAGGGCACGCCGTCAACGGACAGCCTGGCGGCCGATGCCCTGGCCGCCTCCACCCCGGCCCTGCTCCAGGCCACTCCGGAGCACTTGCACTCCGCGGGCTGCTTCGGCGACTGGGCTCCGGTGGACCGCAGCACTCCTGCCCGCGCGGAGCTTGAAGCCCACCTGGACTTCCTCTTCGATTTCTACGCCGGCCAGGTGGAGCAGCGCCGCTGGTACGGGTTCTGGAACTACGGCGATGTGATGCACACCTACGACTTTGACCGGCACGTATGGCGGTATGACGTGGGCGGCTACGCGTGGGACAACTCCGAGCTCTCCCCCGACCTCTGGCTCTGGTACTCCTACCTGCGCTCCGGCCGGGCGGACATTTTCCGGTTCGCCGAGGCCATGACCCGGCACACCGGGGAGGTGGACGTCTACCACCTGGGGCAGTGGCGCGGCCTCGGCTCCCGGCACAACGTCCAGCACTGGGGCTGCAGCGCCAAGCAGCTCCGCATCAGCACGCCTGCCTACCGCCGTTTCTACTACTACCTGACCGCGGACGAACGCACCGGGGACCTGCTCACCGAACTGGTGGACAGCGACCGGAACTTCCTGGGCCTGGATCCCGTGCGCAAAGTCCGGCCCGACGCCGACAGCTACCGGCCGGACCGCGGCGCCCTGGGGGTGGGGCTCGGCACGGACTGGGGCTCGCTCGCCGCCACGTGGCTTACGGACTGGGAACGCACGGGCAACCCCCGTTCCCGGGACCGCCTCCTGGGCACCATGGCGGACATCGGCGCCCTCAAGTACGGCTTCCTCACCGGCGAGGCGCTGTATGACCTGGACAAGGGCCGGTTCGACACCGGCCGCGAGCTGATCCAGGTCTCCCACCTCAGTGCCGTGTTCGGCCTGGTGGAGATCTGCAGCGAACTGGTGGACCTGGTCCCCGATCCGGAATTCGAGCGGGCGTGGCTGCAGTACTGCCGGCTCTTCCTGGCCACGAAGGAGGAACAGGTGGAAGCCGTGGGCCAGCCGCTTGAGGGCATCTACCTTACCCAGGCGCACAGTCGGCTGACCGCCTATGCTGCAGCCCGGCTGAACGACCCCGAACTCGCTGCACGGGCCTGGGCGAGCTTTGCCGAAGGAGGCGAACACCTCAACCATGGGTCGGCGTTCACGCTTCGGAAGATCGAGCCGCCGCATGTGCTTGTGCCCGTGGACGAGGCACCCACAGTCTCCACCAACGACGCCTCCCAGTTCGGCCTGGCGGTGATCCAGAACCTTTCGCTGATCGGCAGGCACCTCCCAGGCTGACCCCCGCCCCCACGCACAACCGCCCCACCACCCATCCCAACTAGGTAGCGCCAAGTGTCGTTTTGAAGCTCCAAAACGACACTTGGCGCTACCTAGTTGGGGGTCTGGGAGGGGTGGTGGGGAGCCTGCAGGCGGAGCAGACTTATAGCTACTGATGACCTCAGTTACTTCATGGAATTCGGTTCAGTCGAAGGAGACGTGATGAGCACGAAAGTGGAGAAACGGATTGTGGTCGATGTACCGGTCAGCACCGCCTACAACCAGTGGACCCAGTTCGAGGAGTTTCCCCGCTTCATGGGTGGCGTGGACAGCGTGACCCGCCTCGGCAATGACCGACTCAAGTGGGTGGCCCACATCGGCGGGGTACGGCGGCACTGGGAAGCCAAGATCCTTGAGCAACTTCCCGGCCGGCGGGTGGCCTGGGCCGCGACTGAAGGCGTCACCAACTCCGGCGCCGTCGATTTCAGGGACGCCGGCAATAACCGGACCGAGCTCACGCTGACCCTGGAGTACAAGCCGGCCGGGGTAGTGGAAAGGGTGGGCAGCCTGCTGCATGTGGTGGGCCGCCAGGCGGAACACGACCTGAAGGATTTCAAGGAATACATCGAACACCGGGGCCGTGCCGCCCAGACCGGAACCACCGCGCCGGCCGGAACGACCACGCAGGCCGACGCCAAGGCGGCGGCCGAGCAGCCGCCCTACAACCGCTTCGCCCACCCGTTCGACCAGACCGGCGGCCTGGTGGACCTCGAGGGCGAGTCGGATGAGACGGCCGAGGGTGAAAGCCACAGTTCCGCTGAACGCCGGACCCGCCGCAGCGGGGGTAACCTCCCGCCGATCGATGGGAGCATGGGCCAGCACTGAACCCGTCCCTTCCCAACTAAGTAGCTCTAAGTGTCGTTTTGGAGCCTCAAAACGACACTTAGCGCTACCTAGTTGGGGGAGGTGCTCTGGAAACCGGGCCACCCAAAAGGTATGTTGGTAAGCATGCTGATGATTTTTACCGACTTGTCAGCTTCCGGTGACACAGCGAAGGAGACGTTATGAGCACGAAGGTGGAAAAACGCATTCTGGTGAACGTACCGGTAAGCACTGCTTACAACCAGTGGACCCAGTTCGAGGAGTTCCCGCACTTCATGGGCGGCGTCAAGAGCGTGAAGCAGCTCAGTGACGACCGGCTCGAGTGGGTGGCCGAGATCGCCGGCATCCGCCGGCAGTGGGAAGCCAGGATCCTGGAGCAGGTCCCGGACCGCAAGGTGGCCTGGGCAGCTACCGACGGTGCCACGAACGCCGGGGCAGTCGAGTTCGAGGACGTCGGCGGCGGCCAGACCTCCCTGCAGCTGACGCTCGAATATGAGCCCGAAGGAATCATCGAAAAGGTGGGCGACAAGCTCAACGTTGTGGACCGCCAGGCCGAGGCGGACCTCAAGCGGTTCAAGGAATTCATCGAGGATGAGGGCTACGCCAGCGGAGCCTGGCGCGGCCGCGTGAGCTCCGGGGCGCCAGTCGGCACGCCCGGCGTGGAAGACGCCGCGGGGTCGCTGGGCGATTCCGGCAAGGCCGGAGTGTCCGGCAAGGTGGCCGCGGGCGTGGGCGTCGCAGCGGCAGCGGGCGCAGCAGCCGCAATGGCCGGTTCAAAGAAGGACACGGCCGAGGGTGCGGACGTAACGGTCACCCCGGTGGACTCCGGGGAGCCGGTCACCGTCACGCCGATTCCAACGGACACAACAACCACGGAGGCGCCAACCGCCGCCGGCACAGTTTCGGGCACGACGGCGGCCGCAGGCTCCACCGGTTCGGTCGCCGACCTGGGCGATGACAGGATCGGCCACGCCTTCGACCAGACCAACGGCCTCGTGGACACCACCGGGGAGTCGGACGAGACGGTTGAGGGCGAGAACCTGAGCGCGGGCGAACGGCGCGGGGATGAGCGCCGGCCCGACGGCGGCCTGCCGCCCGTTGGCGGCAACCTCGGCCAGCACTAACACGGTGTAGCCGCAGCGCAACAGTGAGCGCCGCCCGCCTCCTTCCGGAGGCGGGCGGCGTTTTACCCTGCCGGTGCCGGGTACTACTTCTCCGTGCCCGCGTACATCACGGCGGGCGCTGCCGGAGCCTCCATGCCCTCGCCGATGAAGAAGCTCGGGTGCGGCGGCTGGTTGTAGCCGACCGTCTCGCGGGCCACCCCGGTCCGGTACATCGGATCGTGCATCAGGGTGCGGAGCCGGACCCCGGTGGGCGAGGTGGTGGTGTAGATCCGCAGCTCAGTGCTGTCCGACGACGGGAAGGCCAGTTCCTCGCGCCAGTCACCCAGGAGGTCCGCCTGGAGCGACGGGTTGCCCTTCGTGTGGTTGTTGGTCCGGGCGCCGGTGGCCGTGAGCAGCCTGTCGCTGGACCCGGCCTCCCAGTTCCACTTCGAAATGGTGGGCACGCCCACGCCGGCGGTGGCATCAAAGTCGTGGTCCACGATCTCGCGGAGGAGGTCCCCGTCCCACCAGGCCATGAAGTTGGCTGCCGGGATCTTCTCGGCGATCAGTTCGCCCTTCGCTGACATGAGCTGGCCGCGCGGCGAGTTCCAGGACGCATCGCCGCCAACGGCCCAGCTTTCCGAGCCGGGGAACCGGGGGTCGATGTCGCCGGTGGCGCCGCGGCCGGTGTCCTTGACGGCGGGAATGCTCCAGAGCACTTCACCGGTGCCCGCGTCGCGGAAGGTGGCGCCGCGGTTGCCGCTGGCTGACATGCTCTCGTGCACGGCGAACGTTTCCAACCCCGGCCGCGAGGGGTCAAGGTCCCCCGTGTGGATGGCGTCGCCATGGCCCAGCCTGGTGTTGTAAAGGGGCGTGCCGTCGTCGTCAATGGTCATGGAGCCGAAGACGAATTCGTCCTTGCCGTCCTGGTCCACGTCAGCCACGGAGAGGTTGTGGTTTCCCTGGCCCCTGTACTGGGCTCCGGCAATGTCCGAGTCGAAGGTCCAGCGCTTGACCAGCTTGCCGTCCACGAGGTCAAAGGTGACCAGGACCGTGCGCGTGTAGTAGCCGCGGCTGAACATCAGGGACGGCTTTTCGCCGTCGAGGTAGGCGACGCCGGCCAGGAAGCGGTCCACGCGGTTGCCGTAGCCGTCGCCCCAGGCGGAGACGCTGCCGCGCGGCGGATCGTAGGCAACGGTGTCCATGATGGTGCCGGTGGCGCCGTTGAACACGGTGAGGAATTCCGGCCCGGACAGGACATAGCCGGCACTGTTCCGGTAGTCCGCTGCGGGGTCCCCGATCACGGTTCCGGCCGCGTCCGTGGTGCCGTCCGCAGTCTTGAAGGCCACTTCGCCTTTGCCGTCACCGTCGAAGTCATAGGCCAGCATCTGGGTATAGTGGGCGCCGGCACGGATGTTGCGGCCCAGGTCGATGCGCCACAGCCTGGTGCCGTCCATCTTGTAGGCGTCCACGTACACATTCCCGGTGAAGCCGGACTTGGAGTTGTCCTGGGCGTTGGACGGGTTCCAGAGCTGGATGATTTCGTAGGTGCCGTCACCGTCCAGGTCCGCCACACTCGAGTCATTGGCGGAGTAGGTGTACGGCTTGCCGTCCTTGCTGACGCCGTCGGCCGGCTTGTCCAGCCTGATGGCCAGGTAGTTTTCGGCCAGCGGCGTGACTTCGGCGCTGAGCTTGTCCTGCCCGCTGCCGTTGCCCACCGTCATGATGACGTACCTGGAAGCCGCCGTACCGGCCGGATCAACATAGGTGGTGGTGTTGCGGATGGGCTCGTCGGTGAGCTGGACGCCGTCGCGGATCACATGGAAGCCCGCACTGTCCTGGTCCAGGCCAAGCATGCGCCAGCCCAGCGTGACGCCCTGGTCCGTGAGCACGGCGACGGGCGCCCGGTCCAGGTTCTCCACCTGGCGCTTCAGTTCAGTCTTTCCGGACTGACCGGGAGCGGTATTCGGGTTGGCCTGCGCCAGCGGCAGGCCGGTGAACGCCAGGGCGGCGGCCGTGAGCGATGCCGCCGCGGCCCTGGGGGCAGCTTTCCAGGCGCGGCCCGCACGGGTTGAAGGGGAACGTTTCGAGGGATAAGCCAAAAGTACATCTCCTTTGATGCGGCGGCAGCTGAGTCTGCCGCACGACAGTTTGGAACGTTTCATTACAGCCCAAAATCCACCATTCACGAAGGGAGGGCGAGGTTTGTGAGCTGGTAGAAAGCGTTTTCTGCCCTTAACTTCTATCAGCGCTTTACAAGCCCGGTCAAGGCCTCGACGGGAGCAAATGGGAGATATTGTTCCGTTGAGTTCAGTTCGCGCCGGCCTCGCCGCGCGGCCGGCCCGCTGCCGCCTGCAGGAGCGGCAGCGTCCTGGCGGGCATGACCTCCACCAGGGACATGGCCGTGCTGGTGCGTACGACGCCGGCAATCGCCAGCATGCTGCGGGTGACCCTATGGAGGTCGGCCGGGTCCTTCGCGGCGACTTTCGCGAGCAGGTCGGCATCGCCGGTGGTGGCGTGCATCTCGATGATTTCCGGGATGGTGCGCAGTGCGGCCATGGCCTCATCGCTGGCGGACTGGCTGATGGAGATCGAGATGAAGGCGATCAGCGGCAGCCCGAGGGCGCCGGTGCGGACGCGCTGGCTGAACGGGGCAAGGCTGCCGTCGTTGACCAGGCGCCGGAGCCGCGCATGCACCGTGTTGCGGGCCACGCCCAACGTCCGCGACAGGGACAGGACCGTCGCCTGCGGGTCTGCGTCCATGGCCAGGAGGATTTCGGCGTCCAAGGCATCGATGAGGTGCATAGTGAGCATTTTGTCATGTTGCCCCTCCTTCATCGCCCGTTTCTGTCCTGCCTGGTTAGCCTGTGTTGCGCAGATGCCCCGCACTGCCCCACGATGCCTTCATGGCCACCATCCTTCCCCAGGCACCGGCACCAGAGGTGCGTTCCGCCGTCGCAAACCTCCCCGCGTACGTTGCCGGGAGGAGCGCAGAAACGGCCCTGACTGCCGCCCTCGCCTCGAACGAGAGCCACTTCGATCCCCTGCCCTCGGTCGTCGACGTGATCTCTGCCGAGATGCGCAGGATCCACCGGTACCCCAGCATGGGCGCCGTGGACGTCCGGGACGCGATCGCGCGCCACCTCTCCGTGTCCGCGGATGAGGTTGCTGCCGGGCCGGGAAGTTCCGGGGTGCTGCAGCAGATCATTTCCGCGGTATGTGGCCACGGCGACGAGGTGGTTTTCGCCTGGCGTTCCTTTGAGGCCTACCCCATCCTGGTGACGGTGGCCGGCGCCGTGCCTGTCCCCGTCCCCCTCCGCGACGACGAGCACCACGACCTTCCCGCCATGGCCGCTGCCGTCACCGCGCGGACGCGGCTGGTCATCCTCTGTTCCCCCAACAACCCCACCGGCGTGTCCATCCCGGCGGACGCGCTGGAGGAATTCCTCGGAGCCGTGCCGCCGCACGTCCTGGTGGTGCTGGACGAGGCCTACATCGAATTCCAACGGGGCCCCGGTTTGGATTCCCTGGAACTCTACCGCCGGCACCCGAACCTGTGTGTCCTGCGGACCTTCTCGAAAGCCTACGGGCTGGCCGGGCTGCGGATTGGCTACGCCATCGCCCGCCCGGCCGTGGCTGAGGGGCTGCGGCGCACCGCCATTCCATTCGGCGTCAACCGCATGGCGCAGGCCGCCGCGGTGGCGTCGCTGGAGGCGCAGGTTGAGATCCGGGAAAGGACCGATGCGGTGGCGGAGGAGCGCACCCGGGTTGTTTCCTCCTTGCGCCAGTCCGGCTGGACTGTCCCCGACAGCCAGGCGAATTTCTACTGGCTGCGGGCATCTGACGGGCTGCGGGAACAGATCCTTGCAGCGCTTGCCGACGCCGACATCCTTGCACGGGGATACGCGGGCGACGGCGTCCGGGTCACCTTGGCGGACAGGGAAACGAACAACCGGGTGCTCGCCGTGCTCGCGGACCGCGGGCGGTTTGCCGCCCAGTGAGCACGCCAACCGCGACACCCGAAACCACCACCGCCCCAACCACACCGGACGCGGGGCCGGCGGCACCCAGCCCCGTGCCGCCGTCGGCCGTCCGCCATTCCGCCATCGAAGATGTCCTGGGCATCCTCACGGGTGCCTTCGCCGCCTCGCTGGGACTGTTCCTGCTCAAGTCCAGCGAGGCCGTCACGGGCGGCACGGCGGGCCTGGCCCTGCTGCTCAGCTACTCCCTCCCGGTTTCTTTCGGCGTCATCTTCATGGCGGTGAACGCGCCGTTCTTTGCCCTGGCGGTCTGGAAGAAGGGCTGGAACTTTGCCCTCCGGACCGGGGCCGCCATTGGGCTGGTCTCGGCCATGTCCGGCCTGCACCCGTGGGCCCTCGGTGCCCTGCACATCGACCCGGTGTACGGGGTGCTGGGCGGCAATCTGCTGGCCGGCGTCGGCCTGCTGATCCTGTTCCGGCACCAGTCCAGCCTGGGCGGCTTCAGCATCCTGGCCCTGCTGCTGCAGGAAAAGCTGAAGTGGCGCGCCGGGTACGTCCAAATGGTGCTGGACGTGGCAATCGTCCTGGCCGCGCTGGCCGTGGTGGCTCCCCTGATGGTGCTGCTCTCCGCCGCCGGAGCCGTCCTCCTGAACTTCATCCTCGCCCTGAACCACCGCCCGGGACGCTACCTGGGAAAGTGACCGCCGGTCCGCCGATTTATTCCCGGACCAGCCCTGAAATATCTTCGCGCAAGCCGCTGTTGCCCGGGACATGACAACAATCGGAATCATCGGTGCAGGACTTATTGGAAGCCAGATTGCCCGGAAGGCGGTGGAGCTGGGCTACGACGTAGTCATCAGCAACTCCCGCGGCCCTGAAACGCTGGCCGGACTGGTGGCGGAACTCGGCCCGAACGCCCGGGCCGCAACGCCTGCGGAGGCAGCGGCGGCCGGCGATTTCGCCGTCGTCGCCGTTCCGCTGAGGAACTACAGGGACGTCCCGGCTGAACCGCTGGCCGGCAAGATCGTGATCGACGCCAACAACTACTACTGGGAACGGGACGGACGCATCCCGGCCCTGGACAACGGCGAGGCCACCACGTCCGGGCTGCTCCAGGAACACCTGCGCGACTCGAAGGTGGCCAAGGGCTTCAACCACATTATGGCCGCCGAGATCACCACGGACGGGAAGCCTTCCGCAGCCGAGGACCGGCGCGCCCTGGCAACGGCCAGCGACCATCCGGAGGCCGCCGAACTGGTCACCCGCCTTTATGACGAGTTCGGCTTCGATACCGTGAACATCGGCCTCCTGGAGGACAGCTGGCGCGTGGAGCGGGACCGCCCCGCGTACGTTGTCCGGCAGGACGCCGCCGAGCTGAAGGAAAACCTGGGCAAGGCGACCCGGACCCCCTGACGGCAACGACCCGCAAACTGGCTGACAGCAAACGTCGCGAAATCGTGTTTTGGCGACGTTAACTGCCAGCCAGTCGGGAAGCTAGTCCCGCGCGGGGACGAGGACTACCTCGAACTCGGTTGCGGGCTGGCCGAACTTCGCGTTCACGGCGGCGAGGGTGTTGCCGAACTTGGCAATCGTGGTGGGGACGTTGAAGGCGGGGCTGGTGATGACGTCCCCTACAACCCCGGACGAAAGGTCACTGGCGAGCTTGATCCTGCTGATCCGGTTCTTCTGGTTCTGGACTGCCCACAGCTGGCGGCCTTGGACCAGGATGCCGTCCACGTTGGGCACATCAAAGCCCCCAATCCGGGCTGTAGCGGCGGTCCCTGAATCCACGCCGTCAGGGTCCACGGTGAACAGCGCCCCAAATGCCGAGTGCGCCAGGATCAGGGTCTTGCCGCCGTTGACGGCGGCGATGCCGTTGGGTCCGAAGCCGGTCCAAGGGTCCGCCGCAGGTCCCGTCAAGGTGACCGTTTCCACCTCCCCCAGGCCGCCGTCCTTGTCCACCGGCAGGAAGTACAGCTCCGCCGCGAAGGAGTTGGTGAACCATGCGCCGTCCTTGGTCAGGGTGACGTCGTTGATGAACGCGTCCTGCCCGGCAGCCAGGTGGACCACGCCGACCGTGTCGCCTGTGTCCGTGCTGTAAACGTAGGCGTCACCGGTACCGCCGCCGGCAACAAAGAGGAGGTCGTGCGTGACGTCCGCCTTCATGCCGATTGCCGCCCTGCCGTCCGGCGCGTCGATAAACAGTCCGGCAGTGTCGTCGCGGATGTCGCCGCGGTAGATGTCTCCATTGAGGCGGTCACCGGCATAGAAGGTGGTGCCCTCACCGGCTGCTATGCCTTCGGTGCCTGTCGCCCCCTCCAACACAATTACGCCGTCCCCGGAGGGCGGTAAGGCAGTTGCCGGTACTGCGACGGGAACGATCAGGGCTATCAATGCAAAAACTCCGACGGCGGCACGGCGTTGTACGGTTCGGCGCATGATGCTTCCTTGGTTTTGGGCTCTTGCGCGGGGCCGATCTGCGGCAGCTCCGCACGATGGTGTTGCCAGTCTAGGCACCTACAGGGAACCCGCCAAGACATCGGGGCCCCCGTTCTGCTTACAATCGAAACCTCAATCAACTACTGAGGGACCGATGAAGAAACTCGCCACAGCCCTGATCGCCGCCGGCCTCGTTGTCTCCGCAACGGCCTGCACCGCCTCGAACCAGCTCACCACCGCGGAAACCTGCGAGCGGATCCAGTCCGTTGTGTCGAACCCGGCCAACAACGCCGGCAAGACCGGCATGAACCGCCTGGCCAACCAGATCCGTCCGATCCACGCCGTCGCCTCGGACGACCTCAAGGGTGCCCTTGCATCCATCCTCGCGTACACGGATGAGCAGGCCAAGGAAACGCCGGACGAGGCAAAGCTTGGCGAGCTCCAGTCCGGCTACGAGGAAGCCGGCGCCACCTACAGCCAGTTCTGCAGCTGATTCCCGGCCGATTCCGGCTGGCTTGCCGCGCGCTTTCCGCCGGGTCCGGTCACGTGAGGGTGGCCGGATCCGTGTTGGCGCCACACAGGATGACCGCCACGCGTTCGCCCACGCCCGGGAGGTAGGCGCCGGACGTCAGCGCGGCATAAGCAGCAGCGGCGCCGTGTTCCACGATGATCCGGTAGTCCTCCCACAGCTTTTGGCGGGCTTCGATGATGTCGGCGTCGGACACCAGGACGCTTTCGACGCCGGCGCGGACCGCCACGGAGAAGCCGATGTCGCCGATGCGGCGGGCACCGAGGGAATCCGCCGCCACGCCTGATACCGGGACGTCAACAGGCGCTCCGGCGGCCAACGCTGAGTGCAGCGTCGGTGCCGTCTCCGGCTCCACCGCCACCACTTTGGCCCGGCCCTCGACTGCCGCCGCGATTCCCGCCATCAGGCCGCCGCCTCCCACGGCAACCAGGACGGTATCCAGCCCGCCCACCTGGTCCAGGAGCTCGAGCCCTACCGTTCCGGCTCCGGCGGCTATTTCGGGCTGGTCATAGGCATGGCAGTAAACCGCCCCGGTTTCCCTGGCGTGCTTGACGGCCGCCTGGTACGCCTCCGCGTACTCCGCCCCGCCCTGCACCACTGCCGCGCCGATGGCCTTGAGTTTGCGGACCTTCACTGCGGGCGCGGCGGCGGGGACGAACACGGCAGCGGGGACGCCCAGCTGTGCGGCTGCGTAGGCGTTGGCCAGTCCGGCGTTGCCGCCGGAGGCCACCACGATGCCGACATCCGGCTTAAGCTCGCCGCGTTCCCTGGCAGCCAAGACCCTGTTGAGGGCGCCACGGGCCTTGAACGTTCCGGTGTGCTGCATATATTCGCATTTGAACCACACCGGGCCGGGGAAGACTTTAGGGTCGCTTTCGAGGACAGGCGTTATGCGGGTGAGGCCGGAGATCCTTCGTGCTGCCTGTTCCACGTCGGCACGGGTAATCATTGCTGCGCTTAGACCTCGTCGTCCCAGGTTCCCGGCTCCTGCAGGGCGTCCTCGGGCTTGTGTTCCCGGGGCGGTTCGCCGCTGCCCGTGTAGGACGCCGGCACGGTTCCTGCAGCATGTGCCTGCTGCTCTTCCCGGATATTGCCGGCACCGGGCAGTTCCGGGTGCTTGCCGCCCTGCGGGGCCTGCTTGGCTGCGCTGGCTTCCCCGGCTTCGTCCGGATCTCCCGGGCCCCGAAGGTCTGCGGTGTTCTGCGGCTCGTCGTTGCTAGCAGTCATGGTTCTGCCTTTCGCTTGGGAACTGCGGTGTTCGGCGGGGATGTACCCGTACCGCTCTCCACCCTACGGGCTGGCCTCTTCGGGCCGCCGGAAGCTGTGAGATGGCGCCCATATCCTGTGAATTGCGACTCCGCCGGGACTTCCGGAGCGTACCCTGCGTTAACACGATGGCGAAAGGAGGCCACATGATCATTGTCCTGACCGGGATTGACGGTTCGGGAAAGTCCACGGCCGCCCAAGCCCTGGTGTCAGCCGTTGCGGCTGAAGGCGGCCGCGTACTGCTGCTCAACAACCACGCAGGCCGGCGCAGCATGTCCGTCCTGGCCGCGAAGCTTGGGATCCGCCCGCCCAGCCGTGTGGCGGACGCCGTGGAAACCACGTTCAGGGTGTGGAACGTGTTGGTGAACCACCTGCGTGCCAGCCGCTTTGACGGCCTGGTGGTGATGGACCGGCACCTGTATTGCCAGCTGGCCCTCCGGGAAACGAAAGGACTGGGACGCGGCCGCCTACTCCCCTGGCTGCTGGATAAGCTTCCCGCTCCCGAGGCTGTCGTGCATCTTGAGGTGGACCCGCTCCTGGCGCACCACCGAATCGTCTCCCGCGGTACCGACGCGGAGACGCTGGACGACCTGGTGGCCTTCGACCGCGGGTACCGCCAGCTGCCGGAATTCAGCGGGTTTCTGAAGGTTGACGCCTCGGTGCCCGCCCCGGAGCTGGCGCAGCGCCTGGCGGGCGTCATCCGCCAACTGACGCCCTCGACGGCGGCAGCCCCGCCGGCGCTCCACGGTGACTAGCGCTCCACGGTGACTGGCGCCGCACGGACAAAGGGCGGGCGGACCCACAGTCCGCCCGCCCTCCCCAAAAGGCAGCCCTGGCGCGACAACGCCTTAGCGCGATGAAGTCGGCGACGCCGAGGACGTCGCGCTGCCCGTCGACTCGCTCTTCGTTGCCGTAGGTGAGGCCGAACCGCCCGGCGAGGACGTACCGGTGGAACGGGACGTGCTGGTGGACGTCGGGCTGGAAGTCCCGCTGCCGCCGTCGGCCTTCTTCAGCACCTGGTTGATGAGGTCCTCCAGCTCCTTCCGGTCCGGGTCGCCGAGGTTGGCGCCGCCCTTGGTGGCAACCACCAGCAGCCGCCCCTGGGCAGCGGAGACCTGCATCAGCTTCTGCTGGTTTTCGCCGCTGCGGGTGCTCATCGTGGCGAAGGTCTTCTCGGCGTCAGTCTCTGCCTTCACCTCCTCGCTGGTGACCTCGTACTTTTGTCCCAGCGCCTCTACGGAGAACTTGGCACACTTGTCCATCTTGCCGCTGATGTCACTGAGCACCTTCACGGCGTCCGGCCCCTCGCTGCCTGACTGGGCGGACAGGCTGCGGGGCTGGTCCGCCTCAGAAAGCGCCACGGCCACGTCGCCGCTTTCCACCTTGTCCAGCAGCCCGGCCGTGGCGATGTCCTTGCAGTCTGCAGGATCCACGTTTGCGGTGCTCAGGAGCAGGCTGGCGATGTTTCCGCCCTGGTCCACCTGTTCCTTGGAATACAGCTTCAGCTCATTGCCGTCGTCATCAGTCAAGCCGGAGATCAGGTCGCGGAGCTCATCCTCGCTGTAAACCTTCGCCTCAGCCGTAGCGGAAGCCGAAGCCGTCTCCGAAGCCGAAGGGCTGGCAGCACCACCGCCGCCCGTACAACCGGCCAACGCAATCATCGCTGCTGTCAACACTCCAAGCGCAGGTACTTTTCGCATCAGGTACAACCCCTTACAAGAAATAGAAAGCATGCTTAGTGTTCCTAGCCTAAGGGATTCAAACCTCCGCGGGAAATATCCGGCACAAGTCCGGCAGGTCGCCGGGCCAAAGGATCCGCCGGCCAGGCGTCCATATGGAATAATCCGTTTCAGTGGTCCTTACCGGACCGCTCCACGGATCGGAGGGGGCACACGTGCCAGCCACAGCACCACCAGCGGGCAGCGCTGCGCCAGCCGGCCCGGGCATCAACAACTCCCAGGTCCCCAAGCATGAGCAGCTGCGCCTGATCATCCTGAAGCTGGCCAAGGACGAACTGGAACCGGGCGCCCGCCTGCCCAGCGAGCGTACCCTCATGGACACCTACGGCGTCAGCAGGATTACCGTCCGGGCCGCCATCGGCCGCCTGGTCAACGAAGGGCACCTGGTCCGGGTCCCGGCGAAGGGCACCTATGTGGCGGACTCTCCCGTGCAGTCCACCCTGCACCTGGCCTCCTTCACACAGGAGATGGAAGCCATGGGCCACGTTCCCAGCACCGTCGTGCTTGTGGCCGAGGCCGCCGCAGCCCCGGATGACACCGCGGAAGCGCTGAGCCTGGAGCCAGGGTCGGAAGCGATCCACCTCCGGCGCCTCCGGCTGGCGGATGGCCGGCCAGTAAGCGTTGATGACGCCTGGTACAACCCGGAGCACGCGGCGGGGCTGCTGGATATCGACCTGACGGGGTCCGTCTACAAGGCGCTGGCAGCGCAGTTCGGCCACCAAATCGACAGGGCACGGCAAAGCGTGCGGTCCGAGGGCGCCCCGGCGGACGTCGGGGCGCTCCTCGGCACGGGAACCGGGGCGCCGGTACTGGCCTTCGACCGCGTCTCGTATTCAGGCCACCTGGCCATTGAGCATTCGCGGTCCTGGTACCGTTCCGACCGCTACTCCCTCACCATGGAAGTTCGGCTCTAGCCGCCGTCCGGCCGGGGCCAACAGACACTTCGGGCGCTGTTAGTCCATCCGGAACAGGCCGGAACCGGCGGCCACCCCGCCGGACACGACGAGGGTTGCGGTGTCCGGCTTGGAGTCAAGCACGACGACGGGACTCACCAGCGAATACCCCGCAGCAAGGGCGGCGGCGGGGTCCACATGCATGACAGGGTCACCGGCGCCGACGGTGTCCCCCTGGGCTATGAGCAGCTTGAAGCCTTCGCCCTTGAGCTTGACGGTATCGATGCCCACGTGGGTCAGCACACCGCGCCCTGACGACTCCACCACCACAAAGGCGTGGGGCAGGAGCTTTACCACCTTCCCCGACACCGGGGACACGACGTCGAACGCTTCCCCGGCCGGCGGCTCGACCGCCGCACCCGCGCCCACCATCTGGCCCGCGAACACCGGATCCGGAACCTCGGCCAGGGGAACAACCGTGCCGCCAATGGGCGCGTGGACAACAAGCGACGGCATCAGAGCAGGTCCTCGATGTCTTCGGCGAGCATGTCGGCCTCGGGTCCCACAATGACCTGGACGGCCGTGCCGGCGGTCAGCACCCCGTGCGCTCCGGCAGCCTTCAAGGATGCCTCATTGACCAGGGAGGAATCCTTGACTTCCGTGCGGAGGCGCGTGATGCACGCCTCGACCTCCACGATGTTGCCGGCTCCGCCCAGGCCTTCAATGATTTGTTGTGCTTTGGACATGGCTGCCCTTTCTGACGGTGCCCACGGGGGCACTTCTTCAGCACCGGGCCGGCGGCCCAGGTGCGACCAGTCACGGCTTGTCCCGCCGGACATTCGGATAACCGCGGGGTTTTCCTCATGCCTTGACAGGGTCCGTGGGATGAATCACACTGAACTGGTCATAACCAGACAGTACCGGCTGTGACCCCCACTCCACAAGCCCCCATCCGAACCCGCAGAGGTGCAATCATGCCAACATCCGAGACCGCCGCACTGGCTCCAGAGAAAAAGCCGAACAGGGCTTTCGCCACCCTTCAGCGGCTGGGCCGCTGCCTGATGCTGCCCATCGCCGTCCTCCCCGCCGCCGGCCTCCTCCTGCGCATCGGCCAGGCCGACCTGCTCGGCGCCATTCCCGGATTCGAAGGCGGCGCCGCCGTCATTTCGGCTGCCGGCAACGCCGTCTTCACGTGGCTGCCGCTCATCTTCGCTGTGGGCATCGCCATCGGCTGGGCCAAGAAGGCGGACGGATCCACCGCGCTGGCAGCAGTGGTGGGCTACATGGTGATCGACGGCGTCTTCAAGGCAATGTCGCCGCTGGTCCTGGCCGGCCAGGTTGATCCTTCCGGCAAGCAATCGGTGATCAACTACGGTGTGCTGGCCGGCATTGTCGTGGGCCTGTTTTCCGCCACCTTGTGGCAGCGGTTCTACCGCACCAAACTGCCCGACTTCCTGGGCTTCTTCAGCGGCCGCCGCCTGGTGCCCATCCTGACATCCGTCGCCAGCCTGGTTGCCGGCGTCTGCCTGGCGCTGGTGTACCCCATCTTCAACTCCGGCCTGTCAGCGGCAGGGCAGGCTGTCGCCGGAAACCCCGAGCTCGGCGGCGGCATCTATGGCTTCGCCAACCGCATGCTCCTCCCGGCAGGCCTGCACCACATCCTCAACTCCGGGCTTTGGTTCCTTATTGGCGACTACACCGACGCCTCTGGTCAGCTGGTCCGCGGCGACCTGAACCGCTTCTTCGCGGGCGACCCCGCCGCCGGCGCCTTCATGGCCGGGTTCTTCCCCATCATGATGTTCGGCCTGCCGGCAGCCGCCCTGGCCATCTGGCGCCACGCAAAGCCCAGCCAGAAGAAGGTGGTGGGCGGCATCATGCTCTCCACAGCCCTGACCGCGTTCTTCACCGGCATCACCGAACCGCTTGAGTACTCCTTCATGTTCGTCGCCTTCCCGCTCTACATCGTGCACGCGGCCCTGACCGGCACGTCCATGGCCTTGGTGAATGCGCTGGACATCCACCATGGCTTCACCTTCTCGGCAGGCCTGATCGACTTCGTCCTCAACTTCGGCAAGGCGCAAAACGGGTGGCTGCTTATCCCCATCGGCCTGGGCTACGCGGCGATCTACTATTTCCTCTTCTCCTTCGTGATCAAACGCTGGAACCTCCGCACCCCGGGCCGCGAGGACGACGAGATCACCATAGAAACCGACGCCGCCAAGTAGGCCGGCAATCCTGTCCTTGGCACCAGCAACCGAAAGCACCCTAACCGCATGGAAATCGTTATCCTCCGCACCCCCGCCGACGTGGCCCGCACGGCCGCGGACGCCATCGAGCAGCAGGTCCTCAGCGGCCCGTCAGTGCTCGGCCTGGCCACCGGGTCAACGCCCCTCGGCACGTACCGCGAGCTCATCCAACGGCACCGGAACGGCGGGCTGAGCTTTGCCGGGGCGCAAGCCTTCCTCCTCGATGAGTATGTTGGCCTGCCCGGCACGCACCCGCAGTCCTACCACTCCGTGATCCGGCGGGAGTTCGTGGACAGTGTGGACTTCCCGGCAGGGACGGTGCACGGCCTGGATGGCGTGGCGGAGGATCTCGACGCCGAGGCCGCACGGTATGAGGCGGCCATTGCAGCATCGGGTGGAGTGGACATCCAAATCCTGGGAATCGGCTCGGACGGCCATGTGGGCTTCAACGAACCGATGTCCTCGCTGGCCTCCCGGACCAGGATCAAGACCCTCACCCAGCAGACCCGGCAGGACAACGCCCGCTTCTTTACAGATCATGCGGCAGTTCCGGACCATGTACTGACCCAGGGCCTGGGCACCATCCTGGAGGCGCGGCACCTGCTGCTTCTTGCGATGGGTGAAGCCAAGGCCGGGGCCGTCGCGGCAGCCGTGGAAGGTCCCGTGGCGGCGCTATGCCCTGCGTCCGCGCTCCAGCTCCATCCGCACGTCACGGTCCTGGTGGACGAGGCTGCTGCGTCCATGCTGGCGCACCGGGCGTACTACCAGGACACCTTTGGGCGGAAGCCCGCCTGGCAGGGTCTCTGAGAATGGCACGGTCCCTGAGCCGGGCGGGACTGCCGCTACTTGAGCTGGCGGTGGAAGACGCCGCGGGGGTGCGGCTCGCAGCGTCTGTGGGCGCCGCGCGGGTTGAGCTCTGCGCCGCACTCGCGGAAACGGACGGCATCACGCCAAGCATCGGCACCGTGACGCAGGCGTGCCTGGTGGGCCTTCCGGTCCATGTGCTCGTCCGGCCGCGGCCCGGCGGCTCCGTGTACACGGCTGAGGAGCTTGACGTACTTGAGCGCGATGTGGCGGCGGTGCTGGACGCCGGTGCCGCGGGCGTCGTCGTAGGAGTGTTGGCGGCCGACGGCGGCCCGGACGTTCCGGCATTTCAGCGCCTTGCCGGGGTGGCCCGCCGCCGCCACCCCGCTGCAGAGATGACCTTCCACCGGGCATTCGATACTGCCCTCGCTGCGGGCCTGGACCCTGCTGATGCATTGGCCCGTCTGGAACGGGCCGGCGCCAACCGGGTCCTCACCAGCGGCGGAAGCCCTGACTGCGCCACCGGGCTGCCCATGCTGGCGCATTTGGTTCAGCTGGGACGGGACCATGCCCCGTCGGTACAGATCATGGCCGGGGGCGGAGTACGGCTGGAACACATGTCCGGGCTGGTCCACAGCGGTGTCCACGCCATCCACACCTCGGCGCGGGGGGTAGACCCCTCCACAGGGTCAAGGGCCCGTGCCGCGGATCCCTCACTTGCTGCCGGGATGGCAGCTGCTCTTCGAAAGGCTGCATGATGGGCAGTGAACTGATTCTTCGCGGCCGCCTCGTCTCCGCAACCATGGACATCGCGGACGGCTTGGTAGCGGTCGACGGCGGACGGGTCACCTATGCCGGGCCGGCGTCGCAATTTCCCGGGCAAGGCTGGCCGGGCGAACCACAGCCCCGCCGCATCCTGCTGCCCGGGCTGGTGGACCTGCACTGCCACGGGGCCCACGGCTCGGACTTCTCCGAAGGTTCGGCGGCGGGTGCCCGTTCAGCAGCCCGCTACCTGCACAGCCGCGGAACCACCACGCTGCTGGCCAGCCTGGTCACCGCTGCCCCTGCTGATCTGCTCCGGAACGTGAAGGTGCTGCGGGCCTTGGCCGAAGAGGGGCTGGTTGCGGGCACGCACCTGGAAGGTCCCTTCCTCTCGGCCGGGCAGTGCGGCGCGCACGATCCTGGGCTGCTGTTGGAACCCGATGCAGCGTTGATGGCCCGGCTGTTGGAGGCGGCGGGCGCTTCCCTGGTTTCCATGACGCTGGCGGCCGAACTGCCGGGCGCCTCCACGCTGGTCGACCTGCTGACGGCGCGTGGAATCATCCCCTCCCTGGGCCACACCGCCGCGGACAGCCAGACGGCCTCCGCATTCCTGGAACGGGCGGCTGAAGGGCTCGCGGTGCCGGCCAATACCACCGGCCGGATCCGGCCCACCGTCACGCACCTCTTCAATGCAATGCCCAGCCTGCACCACCGCTCCCCCGGTCCGGTGTCCGCCAGCCTGGGTGCGGCCCATGCCGGCAACGCCGTCGTGGAACTGATTGCCGACGGCGTCCACCTGGCTCCGGAGACGGTCAAAATGGTGTTCGAACTGGTGGGCGCGGCAAACATCGCGCTGGTCACGGACTCCATGGCGGCAACGGGCCTGCACGATGGCCAGTACCGGCTGGGCACCCTTGCGGTGACGGTTGACGGAGGCGTGGCCCGGACGGATGGCAATGGCGCGATCGCCGGTGGTACGGCAACGATGCTCGACGTTCTGCGGTCCACCGTGGCGGCTGGCGTCACCCTGCAGGAAGCAACGACGGCGGCCACCGCAGTTCCTGCGTCCGTCCTGGGATTCTCAGCACAGGCAGGCGACCTCCGCGAAGGCATGCCGGCCGACGTCGTTGTCGTTGACCGGGACCTGCGTCTTGAGGGAGTGCTGCGGCGGGGCGAGTGGGTCACACCGCCGGGGTAGCGCTGTTCGGTTGTCCGGCCGTTGAATGTCAGACCCCGCTGCCAAGATGGATCCATGGAAAGCAACCCGGTGGCGGAGGCGGAGGCGGCAGTAGACGCATCTGTGGCTGCTTTTGCGGCGGTGCTTAATGGCAGCGGTACCGCTGTTTCCGGTACCGCTGGTTCCGGTCTTGCGGGCGGGGCTGATGACGATCCGTTGCAGCGGGCTGCTGATGCGGCGTTGGATGTCCTGGGTGGGGTGGCGCGGTCGGAAGCGAAGTTGGCGGCGGTGAAGGCAGTGGCCGCGGCGGCCCTTGCCGGGGCGACGAAGGCGATGAATCCTCCGCCCGGGTCCCCTCACGAGGCCACGGCGCAGGACCGGAGCCTGGTGGCGGAGGTCGCGTGTGCGCTGGCCATCGGTGACCGGGCCGCCGGTGCTTTGCTCGCTGAAGCCCATGCCTTGACCGCGTCGCTGCCCCGGACCCTGGCCGCTCTGCAGGGCGGGACGATTTCCTGGGCGCACGCCCGGACCATGGTGGACCAGACCGTCGGCCTTGGCCCGGCCGCGGCGGCGGCCCTGGAGGCCCATTTCCTGGACCCGGACGCCCCGGGGGCGGTCCGCCGGTGCCCGGTAGGGGAGATGCCCGCGTACCGGTTCAGGACCAAGGCGCGGGGGTGGCGGGAACGGCACCATCCGGAGAGCCTGGCGAAGCGGCACGCCAAGTCCCTGGCGGACCGGCGGGTGGAGTGCTGGCCGGATAA